>NZ_CANLCN010000003.1:0-306738 GCF_947489045.1 Saccharicrinis aurantiacus | reverse complement strand
CGGTCTGGACGGGACTCGAACCCGCGACCTCCGGCGTGACAGGCCGGCATTCTAACCAGCTGAACTACCAGACCAGTTATAAGGAAATGTAATTTAGATTTTTTCTTTATCTCCAAAGAGATTAACTAGCGGTCTGGACGGGACTCGAACCCGCGACCTCCGGCGTGACAGGCCGGCATTCTAACCAGCTGAACTACCAGACCAGTATTGTTTTTCATTAAAGCGATGCAAAGATAGAGGTTCTTTTTCTATTTGCAACAGTAAGGGGCTTTATTTTGCAATTATTTTCGAGGTAAAATGAGCCATATTGCAATAGCTATCTACAATACAGGGTCTTAGTGCTTGAAATTATTTTATGTTTTTTATTAGCAAATATTCAAGATGTGTCAATTGTCATATCATAGCACTATTTATAGGCCAATTTGCAAATTATCACTTAGAGGAAATAATTATATACTTAACATATTTCCATAAAAACTATCTCAAAGGTTTTAATAAATACTCTAATCCATTCAGTTTAATTTCATACAATGTTGATAATAACATTCCTATTTTCCCTTCAGGGAAACCTTTTTGATGATACCAAGCCAAATAGAATTCAGGTAAATCGCATATTATTCTTCCTTTATATTTTCCATAAGGCATTCGCATTCGAACTAATTCCAGCAGAATTTTATTATCCATATATCAAGTTTTAAGTGAACTGCAGTGGTGTTTAAAGTTTGTTTTATTAGTGATTAAAGTGTAATAATCTGGAAGCAAATATATTAAATTATTAAACTAATATAAGTTGTCCCTAACTTAAGAATGTTGCACCTATTATATATATAAGGTACGCAGTAAGCACATTTGAGAAACTGAGGTATATTGGGTATTAGGCTAGAATAGTCTATTTAGAAGAAGAAAATAATAATCGTTGTCTAGCTTTTATTTTTTGAGCTAATATAGAAATCTTTCAATTCCTATTTAATAAGCTTCGTTTGCTTTAGCATCATCACCATTAGGGGCTCAGGTGAAAGTAGTATCAAGTTCTCTTGTATAATGCCGAGTGAAGCACTCCTGAAAAAATCCCTTGCATTCTTTTAATAAAGTAGTGGAAAGTAAATCAGGGTTTATGGAATGGTATAAAAATCTATACAATTGAATAAAATATGTGAATAATATAAAATCTCTACAGTCTAACTAATAAAGCACAACTCTTGATTCATATTAATACAGTTATTGTAAATTAATATGAACGAATATTTAATATAGCAATAAATTAACATATATATGCTGTAGAACATGGAGTGCTTTAGCTAAATAATACACTCTACGAAGCCCATAAATGTTGAGGTGTAGAAGTTTTTCTTTTTAAAGAAATATTTCTTTAATATGTGTGATTATTTACCATGTTTGACTTATATTTGCGCTCGTTATTTTGATAATAAAAAATTCGATTAGAACAGATATGTCATTTAAAAAAATTACACCAGAAGAAGCAGCATCATACATTCATCATGATGCAACTGTAGCGTTCAGTGGTTTTACACCAGCAGGTTCGCCTAAAGTAGTACCTGCAGCAATAGCAGCGAAAGCTGAGAAAGAGCACGAAGCTGGAAGAGAGTTTAAAATTGGAGTTATCTCAGGAGCATCAACAGGTGACTCTTTAGATGGAAAATTAGCTAGAGCTAATGCAGTTAAATTCCGTACGCCTTACCAGTCTAATAAAGACTTAAGAAACGCTATTAATAGTGGTGAAGTTGAGTATTTTGATATGCACTTATCTGCATTAGCTCAAGAAATGCGTTATGGCTTTTTTGGTGATATTGATGTGGCTATCATTGAGGCGGCAGATGTTTCTCCTAACGGTGAAGTTGTTTTAACTTCAGGTGTAGGTATTTCTCCAACGGCTGCTAAGTTAGCTAAAAGAGTTATTATCGAGTTAAATACAAATCACCCAGCATATATTAAAGGTTTACACGATATCTATGAGCCTTTAGATCCTCCTTACAGAAAGTCTATTCCTGTGCACGCTCCTGATATGCGTATTGGTGATTCTGTATTAAGAATCGATCCTGCTAAAATTATGGGTATCGTTGAGAACAATGCTCCTGACGAAACAGGTGGTTTTGCTCCTGTTGACGAGGTTACTGCTAAAATTGGTGATAACGTAGCAAGTTTCTTAGCTGGTGAATTACGTAAAGGTACTATTCCTGAGGAGTTTTTACCAATTCAATCGGGTGTAGGTAACATTGCAAATGCCGTTTTAGGTTCATTAGGATCTAACGAGGATATTCCTCCATTTAAAATGTACACTGAGGTTATTCAAGAGTCGGTTATTGAATTAATGAAAAAAGGTGATATTACTTTCGCTTCTGGTTGTTCATTAACGGTTTCGCCTCCTGTATTAGATGAAATATATAAAGATTACGATTTCTTTAAAGATAAATTAGTTCTTCGTCCGCAAGAGATTTCTAACAACCCGGAGTTAGTACGTCAGTTAGGATTAATTACTATTAATACTGCAATTGAAGCAGATATCTTTGGTAACATTAATAGTACGCATATTTTAGGTACAAAAATGATGAATGGTATTGGTGGTTCGGGTGACTTTACTCGTAACTCATTCCTTTCAATATTTACTTGTCCTTCAGTTGCTAAAGGTGGAGCTATCTCTGCTATTGTTCCTTTGGTATCTCACCAAGATCACTCAGAGCACTCGGTTAAAGTATTAATTACTGAGCAAGGTGTTGCCGATTTAAGAGGGAAATCTCCTCGTCAGCGTGCAGAAACAATTATCGAGAATTGTGTACACCCTGATTACAAAGACTTAATGAGAGATTATTTAGCGCAAACTGATGGTGAGCCTCAAACTCCACAAGCATTGAAATCAGTATTCAACATGCACAGTGAGTTTTTATCTTCAGGTGATATGAGAAAAACTAAATGGTAATCTACCATTTTAGCTAATAATATATAATGAGGGGTTGTTCGTAAGAGCAACCCTTTTTTTAATCGAAATTACTCGATTTTTTTTCACACAACTTTAAACATCAAACTATTTAATTCAATCACCATATGAAGAAATTACTTTTTTCTATTCTATTCCTTCTTACATTATTATCAACAAGTCAAGCACAAGAAGTTGGTATTCGTTTCCATAACTTTAGTGGTAGTCAGGTTGCTATCGATGGTGTTTTTAGTTTAGGTAAATTCTCTCGTTTACATACAGATATTACATTTGGAGGAGGCATGGGTATAGATTGTTTATGGGATTTTTGGTATCAGAATTTAGGAGGTGAAAAAGGCTTTATGTGGTATACAGGTGTTGGGCCAACTGCTTTTTTTGGAGATGCTTTTAAATTTGGTGCAGCTGGTGAAGTTGGGATAGAATATCACTTTTCAAGTGCACCTTTAGCAATTGGGGTTGATTGGAGACCTTATTTCCAAATGATTGATACCACTACCTTTAATGCAGATAGTTTTGGATTAAATATCAGGATCTGCTTTTAATCTATACAGTAAGGTTATAAACCAAATTAGTTTTAAATATACACTTATGTATATTGAAGTTGTTTAAAGTCGTGCTGAAAAACTGCGAGTAACATCTTGATTTTATGAGATTGAAACATGTATTTTATTTTGTCTCATAGAACTCTCGTTTCATTGACTTCTGCTAATTTTTATTCCGTAGCTAAGGCTATGTAATAAAAATTGAGCCTTGCCACTGAAAACCAATATGTCACTCTCTAAATTTCCAGACAACTTTAAACAACTTCATTTAAAACTAATTGTAATTGGTTGTATATGACTATAAATCATATGGTTTTTCTGGATATTATATCCAAATGGCTTTTTTAGGTGGATTACCTGTAGATTCAAAGCCATCTCCGTTTTCACGTAATACAGCTTGTAATTCTTCTGCTGTAAACTCAAAACCATCTTCTTTTGCTACAGCTGCAAATTTTTCCATAGAGAATATGTTGTCGTATTTAACACGAAACTCTCTATCATCTCCTCCTTTGTCTAATAATGCTTCTACATCTTTCTTTGACATAATATATAAGTTTAAATTTTAATTTTCTCAAAGATAATTACATTATGTAATATTTAAAATACAAATACTGTTAAATCGTAAATTTTAAGTGTATTTATGTGCTATATTGAAACTATTATTTAAATGAAGGGGAAAAGTTAAACTACATTTTGAATTTATTATATTTGCTGCTCACTGAATATGAAACTTAATCTATGGAGATAACAGAACTTGTAAAGAAGCACTTTCCATCACTCTTGGAACCCGAATTACTAGCAGATATAGAAAAGTACTGCAGTATTAAAACTATCGATGCTAATCAGAATTTTATCAATATTGCCGATGATGTTATAGCAATGCCATTATTAATTAAGGGAAGCATAAAAATAGTTCGTGAAGATGATATGGGTAACGAACTGTTACTTTATTATTTAAACGGTGGAGAAACCTGTGCAAGTATTATCTCATGTTGCATGAGTAGGGCCATTAGTGAAGTTAGGGCTACTGTTATAGACGAGGCCACAGCAATCATGGTACCAATAAAATACATGGATGAGTGGTTACAGAAATACAGTAGTTGGCGCAGTTTTATAATGATCGCTTATAGAACTCGCTTTGAGGAATTATTAAAAACCGTAGATAGTATTGCTTTTTTAAAGATGGATGAGCGTCTGGAGAAATACCTCATACAGAGATCAAAAGATACCAATACATTAATACTGCAAGGTACACATCAAGAAATTGCCGATGATTTACATACTTCTCGTGAGGTGGTTTCTAGGTTATTAAAACAGCTCGAAAAAATTGGAAGAGTTAAATTATCAAGGAATAAAATTGATGTAAGTACGTTATTTTAGTTATAAAATTTACTGAAGGGTGCTATTGATGGACAGAAAAGGCATTATAATAGCAGAAGTGTTTGTTTATTTAACATGTAGATAAATTGTAGAACATAAGAATTTTTAAATAACCTTTAAGTAAATAATTTATGAAACTATCCGTTTTATCAATTGCATTAGTTGTAAACTTAATTTCTGTTAAGGCGCAAACAAAATATAGTGCAGATTGGGAATCATTACAAAATTATCAGGCTCCAGAATGGTACGAAGATGCTAAAATAGGCTTTTGGGTACATTGGGGCGTTTATTCTGTACCTGCATTTAAAGGTGGTCATGCTGCTGAATGGTATGGGCGCTGGATGTATTGTCAGAAAGGACAAAGTAGCAGAAATAACCAGGGCTTAGCAACTCATTTACATCATAATGAAGTATACGGACCGCCAGAAGAGTTCGGATATAAGGATTTCATACCTATGTTTAAGGCAGAAAACTTTAATGCCAATGAATGGGCTGATCTCTGTGTAAAAGGAGGTGCTAAATTCTTTACAATGATGGGAGCCCATCACGATGCTTTTTGTTTATGGGATACCAAACTAAGTAAATGGAACTCGGTAAATATGGGACCCAAACGTGATTTGGTTGGTGAGATGGCCGAAGCAGCCCGTTCGAAAGGACTGAAGTTTGGCGTTTCGAACCATACGGCATGGAATTATTGCTTTTTTGAGTGGAATCATATTAATAGGTATGATGCAGTCAATCCTGCATATGAAGATTTATACGGAAATCCTATCGTTCAAGCGAGCGCAGATACCATTAGAATGTACGATGGCGAAACACGTAAAACCTGGATTCCGCGTTCAAGGGGTGCAGTTAAGCCCAGTGAGCGTGATATGAATCGTTGGTTAGACCGTACAAAAGAACTTGCAGATATGTATAAGCCTGATTTGTATTATTTCGATTGGGGATTTAACCCGAAAGAATGGGAATCGCGCAAGCAACAATTTGGGGCCTATTATTATAATAATGCCATTGAAGCGGGTAAGGGTACAATGGGTAATCCTAACGTAGTAATTAATTATAAAGGATGGCCAACATGGCGTCAAGGTGCGGCTGTGCGAGATTTTGAGCGCGGTGGTATGAATGATATCGCAGATATGGTTTGGCAAACAGATGATTGTGTTTACGACGATCATAATTGGGGTTATGTAGAAGGAACACCCATTAAACCTACCAATATGATTGTTGATCAGCTAATGGATATTATTAGTAAGCGCGGAGTGCTCATGTTATCATTTGCACCAAAACCAGATGGTACTTTCCCCGAAGAGCAAAAAACAATGATGTATGAATTAGGCGATTGGTTAAATATATGTGGAGAGGCAGTTTATAGTACGCGTCCGTATGAAATATTCGGTGAAGTAGGCGAACTATGGGGACAAAAAAATGAAACTGGTCATAAAATGTATACTGCAACCAATCAAGATATCCGCTTTACCCGTAATAAAGAAAATACAATTCTTTATGCCACTATTTTAAAGTGGCCATCAGATGGTAAGTTTATGATTACGAGCATGAGCGAAACTGATTTAAGTAGCTTAAAATCGATGCGAATGATAGGAGCGAAGGGTAAAATAAAATTTGAACAAAGCAATGAAGGCTTATTATTGAACTTACCTAAACAACCCAACTACAAATATGCTTATCCTATAAAAATGGAATTTAAAGGTCAAATTCCGAGTGTAAAATAGTTATTGAATTCAATTATATTGAAGCGATAGTATGTATATAACTCTTACATATTATCGCTTTTTTTTGTTTAACTAAAATAGAAATTAGGACCTTAATGTCATGCAATGTTATTGTTAATATACAAACACTACGAGACTACCCCCTCAAAATCAATGATTATTATATCATTATTTATTGTTGATCAAGTATATTTATAGCTAATAGTATTAGCTAAATATTTTATGAAAAAATTATACAGCATCTCATTCTTCATTTTGATGATCATGCAGTTATCTGCCCAAGAACATCTGGATAATTATAGATGGACAAGTGTTGAAACCACAGGAGAAGTAATTGGTAGACACGAAAATTCCTTTATTGAGTTTGAGGGTAAATTCTACTTAATAGGTGGTAGGGGTATAAAACCCGTGAATGTTTTTGATCCTGAGAATAATACCTGGACTTCGCTTGGTAAAACACCTTTTGAAATTCATCACTTTCAGGCTGTGGTTTATAAAGATGCCATTTACTTGATGGGTGCCATGACAAAAGGATATCCTAAAGAAATTCCTGTTGAAAATATTTGGATCTATTATCCCAATACCGATAAATGGGAGAAAGGTGATGCCATACCAAAGGAGATGCAACGTGGAGGAGCAGGCGCATCCTTATACAAGGATAGAATATACATGACTTGTGGAATTGAATTTGGACATACTAGTGGTACACATAATCGCTTTGATAGTTATGACTTAAAAACAGGAGAGTGGCAAAGTCTTACAAAAGCTCCTCACGTACGAGATCATTTTTCGAGTATTGTGGTTAAGAATAAGCTTTATTGTATAGGTGGACGAAACTCAAGCGTTCATTATCCTAATAATTTTAATGCCTTCTTTTGGGCTACAGAAAGGGCTGTAGATGTATACGATTTTAATAAACAAGAATGGTACACTATTAAGTCTCCTTTGCCATATGGTACTGCAGCTGGTGCTGTTGTTAACATTGGCAACTCTATTTTATATATGGGTGGCGAAGGCTCGCAAAAACAAGCGTATACAAATACTCAGTGCTTAAATATTGAAACAGAACAATGGACACAGTTGGCGGCTTTATGCATAGGACGGCATGGTACAGGAGCTATTTTGTATAACAATGATATTTACATTGCTGCAGGCAGTCATGTGCAAGGTGGAGCGAATATGAATACTGTTGAAAAATTCTCGTTAAATCATAGCTGGAAATCCTTATTTAATGGCCATAATTTAGATGGATGGAGTGTAAAATGCATTGATGCTGATAAGAGTAAGAACTTTTGGAAGGTAAAAGATGGTATACTAGAATCTAATTCCCTTGGCTCAGAAGATCATCATTATATATGGCTGCAAAATGATGAGATATTCGGTGATTTTGAATTGAGATTAAAGTTTCAGGCCAGTAAACTGAACAAAGGAAATAGTGGTGTGCAGATTAGAAGCAGATACTCAGAAAAGGATATAGTAGAAAATGATGTAAAAGGATGGATCGATGGTCCTCAGGTAGATATAGATCCCAACAATCCTTGGCGTAATGGTTTTATTTACGATGAAACCAGAAGCGCAAAAAGATGGGTTTACCCTGATTTACCAGATTGGAAAATCAGTAAGGAGGAATATGCGCCAAAACGTGTGATTCATTATTTCGAAGGTGATGAAACTGGATGGAACGATATGACTATCATATGTAAGGGCACGCGCATAAAAACCATTGTAAATAATATTGTTGTGGCAGATTATGATGGTGCGGCAACATTAAAAGATAAAGGGCATAAAAAACTTAAGGTCGGACTTGAAGGTTATATTGCTTTACAAATACATAAAAACTCGCAAAACAATATTCGCTTTAAAAATATAGAAATTAGAGCATTATAATACCCCAAATATTTATCTTCTTATATGCGAGCCTTGCACCTTAGAAGATGTAATGCTTAATAATTATAAGATAGTTGCATAGGACCTATATAGCCAATGCAAATTATGGTTTTATCGTCTTTATATGCCATAGAATGATATTAAGATGATTTCATTAATCTTTCTGCAACTGAAAGGAATCATTTATGAAAGATGTTCTCATGACTCAAAATTATATAGACTATCTTTTTTATGTCAATTATTTAATCCTGTAAAGGCTTTAAATTAAGAGTATAGGAATTTTAATAGTGTTTTCTTATATTCAGATATTATTATCTAAATTCTAATACTAAAAACATGAAAAAGAAACTTTACTTATTATTAATAACACTGCTAACCTTATCTATTAATAATTCATTCTGTCAAATAACCATTTTGTCCGGACCCGAGAAAACCTCATATCATCAGTTTGCCGAAGATATGGTAAAAGTTCTTGGAGATAAAGAAGGGATTGAGCTAATTAACAAATCTACAGATGGCAGTGCGGCTAGTTTCGAACAGCTTATTGATCCCGCTAAGGAAGGAAAAATGGCATTTATTCAATCGGACTATTTCGGAATTAAAAAGGCAGAGGACTTAATGAACGACACGCATAAAACCGATTCAATTATAGTACTTATGCCAATGGCTAAAGAGCAAATGCATATTTTTACTCGTAAAAGTAATGGTATAACAAAGCTTGAAGATCTTAATCAGAAAAGACTTGCCGTTGGTACTAAAGACCAAAGCACCTTTTATACGGCTCAGATTATTCAGAAACGTTCTAAAATTGATTGGTATGCAAATGAGTTGAATTACAGCGATATGTTAAGAAAAGTAGCATCGGGCAATATTGAAGCTGCATTTATTATCGGAAGCTCTCCATTACAATTATTAGATATTGACCCGCAAATTATGGTGGATGAGATAGTACTTGTAGAAATAACTGATTTTAATGGATGGGCCGAAGAATACGAAAGAGATGTAATATCTGCTGGTGAATATAGATGGCTTGATAAAGATATACCAACATTCTCGATAAGATCACTATTGCTTGTAAATAGAAACAAGCTTACTGATGCGGATAAAAAAATAATTGAAAACATTAAAACAGGAATTGCCACTAATATTGAATACCTAAAAGAAGTAGGCCATCCAAAGTGGAATACGGTTGAGATACCAAGTAATAACTAATTTTTTAAGTACTAATAATCTGAAGGCTGTCTCAGAATGAGACGGCCTCTTCTTTTTAGTTACAATTCGTAAGTTAACTCCAACTTTAAAACACAAAAACATTCCTTAAACTCAACAATCACTTTCTTAATTATTAGAAACATGCTGAAGCCTTTTTCTAGTAGGTAATTTACTTATAGCAACATTTCCTGAATCTACAGTCATAAGCAAAAGTAACAAAACGTTCATCTTTACAATTAGAGAACATTAAATGTTAATTCAATTATAAGATGAAATTACACGTACTAATTACCACAGCCTTTCTTTTGTGTTTACCACCAATTTGGGCTAAAAAACAAATCAACTTTTCTAATGCAGGTTTTTACGAGGTAGCCAATACTCCACGCAAAGTATATAACTTTAATGTAGGTTGGCGTTTTTATAAGGGAGATGCAAAAAATGCAGAACAAACCAGCTTTGATGATAGTGACTGGGAGGCTGCAAATCTTCCGCATGGCTTAGAAATTCTAGGTGAAAATGCCAGTGGCGGCAGAAACTACCAAGGTATAGCATGGTACCGCAAGCAATTTAGTTTTAATCCCACTTCAGCCGATGGTAAAGTATATCTATATTTTGAATCGGTAATGGGTAAATGCAAAGTATGGATTAATGGGGAAGAGGTGGCACAACACTTTGGAGGCTATTTGCCATTTGCCATTGATATCACCTCTTATATAAAAGAAGATAAAAAAGCACTTGTTGCAGTAATGGCAGATAACAGTAACGATAAGAGTTATTTACCTGGTAAAATACAAGAAGGACTCGATTTCTCGTATTTCGGTGGTATATATCGCGATACTTATTTAATTGAAACTTCAGGCGTACATGTAAACTTAACTGAGCTGAGTAATACTGTTGCAGGAGGTGGCGTTTTTGTAGCAACCACAGCTATTGATGGCACTAATGCTACACTTGAAGTTCGTACCGAAGTTTTAAATAGTACCAATAACGCTCAGCAGATTACTTTAAAAACCACTATAGAAGATGCCGATTTTAATGCCATCAAAACAGTTAAGCAAAAACTAAAATTAGATGCGGGTAAAGCTGAACAGTTGGCCAAAACTATAGCACTAAAAAATGTACATCTTTGGCACCCTGATGACCCTTATTTACATTATGCCAAAACAGAAATAATAGTAAATGGTAAGGTTGTGGATGCCATGCGTACCCGTTTAGGTATTCGTTTATTCGATATGCGAGGAGCCGAAGGTTTGTATATTAATGGCAAATCCTATACCGAAAAAATAATTGGCACCAATCGCCATCAAGATTATGCATACATAGGCAATGCACTCCCAAATACAGGTCAATACCGCGATGTGAAATTATTACGTGAGGGAGGAAGCCGTATCATAAGAGTAGGTCATTATCCGCAAGATCCTGCTTTTTACGATGCCTGCGATGAATTGGGTATGTTAACTACTACTGCAAATCCGGGTTGGCATTTTTTCAATTTTAAAAATCCAATTTTCGAAGAACGATTATATGATGATACCAGGCAGTTGGTGCGCCGAGATAGAAATGTAGCTTCCATTTTAATGTGGGAAACTGCATTAAACGAAACGCCAGAACAACCACACCATGCCATGAATACGATGCATAAAATAGCTCATGAGGAATTTCCGTTTCCGGGATTTTATACCGTAACAGATCATCAGGAAGCAAAAAAAGGTGGTTTAGACATGTATTATCATGGCGATGATCTCGACATAAATTCCTTCAATCGCGAGTATGGTGATGGATGGGAAGTTGACAATTGGCACTCACAAAATGCCATGAGTAGAGTAAAAATGGAATGGGGTGAAAAAGCATTACTTACTCAAGCCATGCGACAGGCAGTTGAATTAAACAATCGTTACCCAACACCAAAAGTTCGCTTAGGTGGAGCCAAGTGGGCAGGCATCGATCACCAGCGTGGTTATCATCCTGATCCGTTTTGGGGAGGACTTTTGAACGTATTTCGACTACCAAAATATGCCTACTACCTATATAAGAGTCAGTACGATGTGGACTATAAAGTTCCTGGAATAACAAGTGGACCTATGTTATTTAATTGCAATGAATTAACACAGTTATCTCCTCGAGATATTGTAATATTTAGCAACTGCGAAGAAATAAGGTTAACGTGGTTAGGTGAGGTAATCGCAGTTCAAAGACCATCAGATGCTCCAGAATTTTCAGATATGCCACATCCGCCCTTTATTTTTAAAGATATATTCGATTTTGAAGTGATAAAAAGCGACTGGCGCAAGCGCACTAAGGAAATTGAAATGGTGGCTGAAGGATTAATTAATAGCGAAGTAGTTATTACAGATATTAAAAATTATCCCGAGCAATCGGCAGCTGTAAAATTGAGCATTGCAGATGAAGGCTTAAATTTAATTGCCGACGGTTCCGACATAATTCCTGTAAGAGCAACAGTTGTTGATATTGATGGATATAAAAAAGTATTGGCCTCGGAGTACATCTATTTTGAAGTTGAAGGTCCTGCAGAAATTATTGGGGATGCTCAAAATTTTGGTAATCCTGTGAAAACAGAATTCGGAATTGCTACTTTATTATTAAGAGCCACAAACGAACCCGGAGAAATAACCGTAAAAGCCCATTCGACTGGATTAAATTCTGATGAGATTTCATTGCAATCCGAAGCTGCAAATTTTAAATTATTATTTGATAATAGTTACATGCAAGCATCAAAAAAAGCATCGAATAAACCAATGGTAATTATCCAAAAGGAGGGAGTTGATTTACCCGCCGATGTAACTGAGTTGCATAAAGAAATTAAGCAATTAAGATTAGATGTAGTTAATAAGGAACAGGATTTAATGGAATTAAGAACCCGATTAAAGTCGCAAGACTAGGATAAATAATGTTTTCAAAAAAAAGAGAGCGGCACTATTTGTGTCGCTCTCTTATCATATTATTATCAATTGTGTTATTTAACTATAAATAGCTCACACCGTTATTAATAGCAATATTTCTTACCAAATTTTGGCTCTATCTGCAGGTTTTACATATAAAGCTTCGTCTTCAGTAATGTTAAACGTTTCGTAAAACAAATCTACGTTTGCTAACGCCCCGTTTACTCTAAATTCACCCAACGAATGTACATCAACCTTAGTTAATCGTAACATTTCCTTATCGCGAATATTTTGTGCCCATATATTAGCATAACTCATAAAGAAACGTTCGGTATCAGTTAAACCACCAATTTTAGCAATTTCACCTTTGTCCTTAATGGCATTCAAATAAGCCTCGTAAGCAATATTCAAACCGCCAAGGTCGGCAATATTTTCACCTAAGGTTAATTCGCCATCAGCATAAACACTATCCTTCACTTGGAAACTATTGAACTGATCAACTAGTATTTGGGTACGTGCAGCAAAACGGGTAGAATCGTCTGAAGTCCACCAGTTTTCAAGATTTCCTTCCTTATCGAATAAAGAACCTTTATCATCAAAACCATGTGTCATTTCATGACCAATAACTACACCAATAGCACCATAATTAACCGCATCGTCACCATCTAAATAAAAGAATGGAGGCTGCAAAATAGCCGCGGGAAAAACAATTTCGTTACCCGATGGATTATAATAAGCATTTACTTGCTGAGGAAACATGTGCCACTCTTCAGTATCAACAGCCTTGCCAATTTTTGACATGCTAAAGGCAAAATCGAATTGGTTAGATGCCAATACATTTTCTAAATAAGAATCTGGTTTTACTTCTAAAGTGGAATAGTCGCGCCATTTATTTGGGTATCCAACCTTTACTTTAATAGCAGCCAATTTATCTTGGGCTTTAACTTTAGTATCAGTACTCATCCATTCTAATTTCTCAATGCGCTGAGAGAAACCAACTCTAAGGTTTTCAACCAAATTTACCATCTTTGTTTTTGCTTCCTCCGGAAAATGTCTTTCAACAAAAAGCTGACCAACAGCCTCGCCTAAAGCACTACTAGTTACCCCTTGAACTCTTTTCCAACGAGGTTCCATTTCACTTCTACCTTGAATGGTTTTGCCATACAGTTCAAAGCTTGCATCGGTATATGCTTTTGGTAAGTAACTTGTAAATGATCTAATAATTAAAGACTCTAAGTAATTCTTCCAAGTATTGATAGAAGTGGAATTGAGCGTTTCTCCAACATAATCAACATATGCAGTTTGACTCACATTAATCTCTGCAGGAACAGGTTGACTCATTCCTTTAAAAAATGCATCCCAATTAATTGAAGAATACGTTTTGCTCAATTGAGTACCATCAATTTTATTATACGTTAAATGCGGATCTCTGTTCTGTAAACGTGTGTAACTCGCTTTAGCCAGGCCTTTTTCAAAAGTTAACACATCACTTGCTTTTTGCTCTGCAGTTTTATCATTATCTCCTGAAAGTGTGAAAATAGAAGTCAAAAATGTAGCGTATGCTTTTCTAATTTCTTCTGAACTTTCATCATCTTCTAAATAATAATCTCTATCAGGAAGCCCCAAACCAGTTTGCCATAAACCAGCAATATTCATTTTACTATTTTTTTCATCGGCACTTACATAATAGGCAAATAAAGGCACCAATTGATAGCTTTGTAGTAAACCACAAAGCTCAATTACATCATCGCTGCTTTTTAAAGCATCTACTTTATCTAGTAAGAAGGTAAGTTTCGATAAGCCTTCTTTTTCGATTGCTAAAGTATCCATTCCTGAATTATAGAAATCACCAATCTTTTGGGCTACAGTGCCGTGTTTAACCTCTCCAGTAGTAACTTCAGTAAAAATAGCTTTAAGGTTTTCTCTATTTTGTTCTAACAAAATATCAAACCAACCAAATCTACTTTTATCGTCTGGCATCGGATTCGCATCCATCCAACTTTTGTTTACATAACGATAAAAATCATTTCCAGGATCTAATTCTGTGCTTAAATCGTTTACATTTAAAGTAGGTTTTTGTAATGTTCGGTCTGAATTGTTAGAACAAGATGCAATAAAAATTGCAGCAGCAAGTACTCCCGCCTTGGGTAATAACGGTTTCATTTTCATAATCTAAGTATTTTAAAATTTCGAATACAAATGTATCGGCAATAAAGATATTTAACAAGTATAGAACCATTTCTATTTTAGGTTGTTTATAAAACGAAATCAAACTAGCAAGAAAGTATATTTATACTTATGTTAAGATTTTGATAAATTAATACTTGAGTATTATAGTTATATTGAATAGATAAAATAATTCGAACAAAACAAAAACAAGATAATATGTCAACATTTGAAATTCTTATGCCCAAGATGGGTGAAAGCGTTGAAGAAGCAACTATCACTAAGTGGTTTGTTGGTGTGGGTGATAAAATTGAAGAAGATGATGTTCTTCTAGAAATTGCTACTGATAAAGTAGACTCTGAAATTCCATCTCCAGTTGATGGAGTTGTGAAAGAGATTTTATTCGAAACAGACGCGCTTGTTCCTGTCGGAACTCCGGTTGCAATAATTGCATTAGAAGGAGCAGAGGGCGAAGAAGTAAGTGCTCCGTCTGCGGCTGCAGAAGTTGAAAAATCTGTTGAAGATGCTAAGGAAGTTACCACTGCAGCTGAAGCAGACTTTAGCGAGAGTGATAAATTCTATTCTCCTCTTGTAAAAAGTATTGCTAAGGAAGAAGGTATTTCAATTAGCGAATTAGATGCTATTGAAGGAACAGGGCAAAACAATAGAGTAACTAAAGCAGATATTTTAAACTATATTGATACCAAAGGTTCAGCACCTGCAGCACCAAAAGCTGCTCCGGCATCAACACCAAGTGCGCCTGCTGCAAAGGCAGCTTCTGCTCCAGCTGAAATAAAAAGACCTCCAGTTTCTGTAAATGCAGAAGATGAGATTGTTGAGATGGACAGAATGCGTAAGATTATTGCCGACCACATGGTAATGTCTAAACATGTTTCACCACACGTAACTTCTGTAATTGAAGTGGATATGACTAATATTGTATTGTGGAGAAATAAAAATAAAGCTGCATTCCAAGAAAAATATGGCGAAAAAATTACATTCACACCAATCTTTACAGAGGCTGTAGCCAAAGCGTTAAGGGATTATCCAGGAGTAAATGCTTCTGTTGATGGAGATAAAATCATCTATCGTAAAAATGTAAATGTTGGTTTAGCTGTTGCTCTTCCTAGTGGAAACTTAATTGTACCAGTTATTAAGCAAGCTGATCATAAAAACCTTGCAGGTTTAACCTCTGATGTAAACCGTTTAGCAGGATTGGCTCGTGAAAATAAACTTGGAGCAGATGATATTCAAGGTGGAACCTTTACTATATCAAACTTTGGATCATTCAAAAATATCATAGGTACACCAATTATCAATCAACCTCAGGTTGCCATTTTAGCAATTGGAGCTATTGAGAAAAAACCAGCTGTTATTGAAACTCCAACAGGAGATACAATTGGTATTCGTCAGAAAATGTTCCTTTCTCTATCATATGATCATAGAATTGTTGATGGTGCACTAGGTGGCGGATTCTTACGCCAGATTGGAGATTATCTTGAAGCTTTTGATTTAAACAGAGAGATTTAGGATTGAGAGTTATAATTTGAATTAGCACAATTTAAACTAAAACCAATGAAGGCAGACGTACAAGAAATATATAAAATAAAAACCACCGAAAAAGAATCACTATTAAAGTGGTATCACTTATTAAAACTCGGCCGCAGCTTAGATGATAAGGCTCCTAACTATTTGCGCCAAGCAATTGGTTGGTCATATCACGCACCTGCAGCAGGACACGATGCTATTCAGTTAGCTATCGGTCAGGTATTTGATCAGGAACACGATCATTTATTTCCGTATTACCGCGATTTGCAAACTTGTTTATCAGCAGGTTTAACAGCTACTGAAATTATTCTTAATGGTATTTCTAAAGATACAGATGTAGCTGGTGGTGGACGTCATATGAGTAACCACTTTGCAAAACCAGAAATCAATATTCATAATGTTTCGTCGTGTACAGGTAACCATACTTTGCATGCTGTTGGTATTGCCAGGGCAATAAAAACTTACGAAGCTAAAGGAGTTGCGATCAGCTCACAAGGTGAATCTTCTGTTTCTGAAGGATATGTTTATGAAGCAATTAATGGTGCCTCAAATGAGAAATTACCCGTAATATTTGTATTCCAAGATAATGGATATGGTATTTCGGTTCCTAAAAAAGATCAAACGGCTAACCGTAAAGTAGCTAAGAACTTTGAGGGAATGAAGAACCTACGCATCATTTACTGTAATGGTAAAGATGTTTTTGATTCGATGAATGCCATGGCTGAAGCTAAAAAACATGCTGAAGAAAATCAGACTCCAGTTATAGTTCATGCCAATTGTGTACGTATTCATTCGCATTCTAATTCTGACCGTCATGATTTATATCGCGACAAAGCAGAATTAAACTATGTACAAGAGTATGATCCAATTGCTAAGTTTCGTCGTTTATTAGTTCGCTACAACAGAGCTACCGAAGAGGAGTTAGATGCCATTGATGCAGAAGTAAAAGCAGAAGTGAAAGTTGCTCATAAAGCAGGTTTAGCGGCACCAAGTCCTGATCCTGAGAGTATTCACGATTTTGTAATTGCCCCATCATATGTTCCTCAAAAATTTCCTGATGGAACACATAATGAAGAAGGTGAACCTAAGAAATTAATTGAAGCATTAAACGGTACTTTAAAAGAAGAGTTTAGAAGAAATCCACATACTTACATTTGGGGTCAAGATATGGCCAATAAAGATAAAGGTGGAATTTTTAATGTATCAAAAGGTCTACAGCAAGAGTTTGGACATAAGCGTGTATTCAATGCCCCAATTGCAGAAGACTTTATTATGGGAACGGCTAATGGTATGGCCCGCTATAATAAAGACATTCGAATTGTTGTTGAAGGTGCAGAATTTGCCGATTATTTCTGGCCAGCTATGGAGCAGTTTGTTGAAACAACCCATGAGTACTGGAGAACTAAAGGACAGTACTCACCAAACATCACAGTTCGTTTAGCTTCTGGTGGATATATTGGTGGAGGTTTATATCACTCTCAAAATATTGAAGGTGCACTTTCAACGTTCCCAGGGGTTAGAATTGTATATCCATCATATGCTGATGATGCAGCAGGATTACTTCGTACTTCAATGCGTTCTGAAGGAATGACGGTTTTTATGGAGCCTAAAGCCTTATATAATGCACCTAAAGCAGCAACTCCAATTCCAGAAGAATTTGAAGTGCCATTTGGAAAAGCTCGTATTAGACGTGAAGGTACTGATTTAACAATTGTTACTTACGGTAACACTACGCATATGTGTGTAGAGGCTGCTGATAAGTTAGCAGAAGAAGGTGCTGGTAACATTGAGGTAATTGACTTAAGGTCCATTGTACCTTTAGATACTGATACAGTTTTAGAATCAATTAAAAAAACATCCAAAGTACTTATTGTACATGAAGATAAAGTATTTGCTGGATTTGGTGGTGAGGTTGCAGCAACAATCTCTGATTTAGGATTTGAGTATTTAGATGCTCCTGTAAAACGAGTAGGATCTACATTTACACCTGTTGGTTTTAACCGCATTTTAGAAGCGGCAGTATTACCAAATACAGATAAGATTGAAGTTGCTGCACGTGAGTTATTATCGTTTTAATTATTGACTATAAGAAATTTAGATATGAAAAAGATAGGTTTATTTTATAGCTTTCATTCAGTAAAAACGAAACAACAAGCACAAAAGATTATTGCAGCTCTTGGAGCTGATAATATCGAAGAAGTTAATGTTGAAGAAGCTGATGAAGCAACTTTTAAGAAATATAGCAATTATATACTTGCAGTACCAACATGGTTTGATGGCGAGTTACCTAATTATTGGGATGAATTTCTACCTGCTGTAGAAGATGGATCTTTAAAAGGTAAAACTTTCGCACTTTATGGTGGTGGAGATCAAAAAGGATATGCTGAGAATTTTGTTGATGGTTTAGGTATTATGGCTGATTTCATTGAGGCTAGAGCCGGTAAAGTAATTGGCTTTACATCAACTAAAGGCTATGAATTTGAAGGGTCTAAAGCAGCTAGAGGTGATCAATTTGTTGGTTTAGCACTTGATATTGAGAATCAGGCAGCATTAACCGGTGAAAGAATAGAAGCTTGGACAGAACAGCTTAAAAAGGAGTTTAAATAGAGCAATAAACTCATACTTAATAATAAAACCTTGCAATTAGTTTTGCAAGGTTTTTTTTGTGTCTAAATATTTCAAGATCAGATAAAAAATAAGACCATAAGTTTTTAATGTCGAAATATAATTGATCAGCTACAAACAAAATAAATCGCAAGTAATAGAGCATAAAATAAGCTGAAATTTATTTACATAATTAAATCGATTAGAATTTAATATTCAGATCAAATATGTGCAACATTACGGTTATAATAATCGATTATTTCCTTCCATTTTTCTGAATTTAGGCAATAGAGCCAAATAATGAGAGATAAGATATACTCCGACCAAATTCTTTATGGAATATATCTAATTACAAATATAAACTTATGATGGATATTTAATTCTCACAAGAATTTTATTTACATATGTAAAGCATCCTATTTGAAACGTAGTATAATTTTTTAGAGATCTCAATTATTTGAATTACAAAAGTAATCGCAAATCCGACTAAATTAGTGTTGATATCTGTAACATAGAGTAGGGGAGTCTTATGGTTATCATTGCAAGATGTAACTTCCAAATTCGGTAAATGCATAAATATGCAAATAGTGGATAGCTGCAAAAATAATCCCAATACATATTTTAACAATGGATAAAAGTCCTTAATTATCATATAATTACATTATTTATATGAATTAATAAATAATGTATTCAGACGTTTTCTTTCTTTAAAGGCAATTTTGCATCAATCGCATTGTGTA
This sequence comes from Saccharicrinis aurantiacus, assembly GCF_947489045.1. Lineage (NCBI taxonomy): Bacteria > Pseudomonadati > Bacteroidota > Bacteroidia > Marinilabiliales > Marinilabiliaceae > Saccharicrinis > Saccharicrinis aurantiacus. The sequence goes on along the minus strand of NZ_CANLCN010000003.1, from coordinate 287,076 downwards.
TAAATAACATAATTCATTGTAAGTCAGCGATATAAGAATTCTACCTAAACTAGTACTACAATGTTATCTACTATACGATTAAGTAGCTATAGTTGAGGATGATATAGTTACAACCAAACTGTACAGACTAGACATGTTTAACTAATCAACCATGGATATACTTCCTTATATATATATAGTCACAACTAAATCAATTACAACTACTTAAACTGTATTGTGTGAATTAATAATAACATGCATATTTACTTAAATATGAAATATAAAGGATCATAAGATTAAATTACTGAAAGTAAGTAATAACATTATTAGTTATATACAATTTTAGATAGTTTCATTTTGTAATTGAAATATATTAATTACATTTGTATCGAGCTTTTCATTACAAATGAAATTCACTCACTGATACACATGTAACAGGACTATAAATACTGCTGTTATATATGTAATTAATTATAATTTTATATTCTTATACAATATATTACATATGAAAACTCGTTTACAAACTTTATTATCCTCAGAAGGTATTGCTTCATCAAGATTTGCTGATGTCTTAGGTGTTAACAGATCGAGTATTTCTCATCTTTTATCAGGGCGAAATAACCCAAGCTTAGATTTTTTACAGAAAGTATTGGTTAAATACCCAAAGATAAACCCTGATTGGTTGTTGTTAGGGCAAGGTGAAATGTATAGAAATAATGCTGGTAAGGTAGAAAAACAAGGTGGTAGTGATTTGTTTGATATGGAAATTACAAATAAACCTAAGCAAATGCCTCAGCAATCTTCAAAAATGGTTAATAAACCTATTTTTAATAAGGTAAAAGAGGTAAGTCCACAAGTTGTTCCAGAGCCTGTAATATCAAATAATGTAGCACCTAAGGATCTAGTATCTTTAAGTTCTGATAAGAAGAAATTAAGGAAGATTGTATTCTTTTATGAAGACAATACTTTTGAAACTTTTGATGCTGATTAACGAATAAAGTATTTAATGGCTGTTGTTTCTGGCTTAGGGATAGCAGCGGCATCCTTTGTGAGCCTTTTTTGGCGAAGCAAAGATATAGCGCATAGCCCGCCCCTTGGGGAAGCCCCTTAATAATAACTCTCATTTACTAATTATTCAATTGTTTGGTTTTACATCTGATCAATTTGCTTATATTTGCAAAGTTTTTTAGATATGTACGTTTGTTTACATATGTAAAAGGCTGTTTATTTACAATGTAACAAGCTGAATAACAGATGAAGAAACACGTTGAGTTATTTAAAGTCACTCAAAACAGACGTATAAATGCGGAGTATATGATACTTCACGTCGCTAGTGAAAATAAACTTCCAGAAATCCTTCCTGGTCAATTTGTAGAAATTAAGGTTGAGAATGGGCCAAATACTTTTCTTAGAAGACCAATTTCGATACATGAAGTTGACCATGACAAAAATGAAATTATCCTTTTAATACAAGAAGTTGGCGAAGGAACTCAATTAATGGCTAAACTTCAACCTGGAGATGATTTGGATATGATATATCCTTTAGGTAATAGCTTTACTACGGAAGGTATCAAAAAAGCCGTTCTTGTTGGTGGTGGTGTTGGTGTTGCACCAATGCTTATACTTGGTAGAGAACTTAAAGCCAAGGGAGTTACGCCTTATTTCCTATTAGGTGCTAGAAATAGTGAAATTTTAATGGATCTGGATGAATATCTAAAAATTAACGAGGTAGGTGTTACTACAGAGGATGGTTCTCAAGGAATTAAAGGTTTTGTTACTGACCATAGCCTATTAAATGAGCAATTAGCAGATATGGACATGGTATATACCTGTGGCCCTGATCCAATGATGCGTGCTGTTGCAGCAAAAGCGAAGGAAGCCGGTGTTGATTGCGAGGTTTCGTTAGAAAATATGATGGCTTGTGGTTTTGGAGCTTGTTTATGTTGTGTAGTAGATACTTTAGGAGGTAATAAATGTACTTGTACTGAAGGTCCAGTGTTTAACACTAAAGAATTAAAAGGATGGTAAACTTAGCTGTAGATATAAATGGGTATACTTTAAAAAACCCTGTAATGACCGCTTCTGGAACCTTCGGATTCGGAGAAGAATATGAAGATTTTATTGATATTGACGCTTTAGGAGGTATTGTAGTTAAAGGTACTACGAGAGAGCACAGAGAGGGTAATCCTTATCCTAGAATGGCCGAAACACCTTCAGGTATGTTAAATGCTGTTGGACTTCAAAATAAGGGTGTAGAACACTTTGCAAGTAATATATATCCTCGAATTAAACACTACGATACAGGTATCTTTGTAAATGTATCTGGATCTACAATAGAGGACTATGTAGCAACTGCGGAAAGAATTAATGAACTTGACCATATACCCGGGATTGAATTAAATATTTCTTGTCCTAATGTTAAAGAAGGTGGAATGTCCTTTGGGGTGCATTGTCCATCGGCAATAGCTGTTACAGAGGCAGTTCGTAAAGTTTACAAAAAGCACATGATGGTGAAACTTTCTCCTAATGTTACAGATGTAACTGAGATTGCAAAAGGTGTTGAAGGTGCTGGTGCTGATTCTGTTTCTCTGATAAATACCTTATTAGGAATGGCCATTGACGCAGAAAAACGTAAACCACTTTTATCTACTATAACTGGTGGTCTGTCAGGCCCAGCTGTTAAACCTGTTGCGCTTCGCATGGTTTGGCAAGTATATAATGCTGTTAAAGTACCTGTAATTGGTATGGGGGGCATTATGAATGCTACCGATGCTATTGAGTTTATGTTAGCAGGAGCAACAGCAATTCAGGTAGGTACAGGAAATTTCGTTGACCCAACAATGACTATTAAAATACTTGATGGAATTAAGGATTATATGGAACGTCATAAGATTAATGATGTTAATGAGCTAATTGGTGGCATGCACGTATAGATTTTACATATTTTTACATATATTGAAAGGGCATTTAGTGCCCTTTTTTTGGCTCTAAACGTTAATATGTTTAACCTAAATATAATATATGAAACCATATTTACTATTTGCACTCTTTATTGCTTTAATAGCTTATTCATCCTGTAATCAAGCACCTTCTCAAAAAACTACTTCAGAAGAAATCAACAAAAAGTATAAGCATTTAGATAGCTTACGAGCGCGCTTAACTCCTATAGAAAAGGATTGGGAAGAAATTATAAAAGATGGTAAATTAAAAGTACTAACCACTTATAGTGGAACTAGTTACTTTCTTTATAAGGGAAGAACAATGGGTTTCGAGTTTGAACTCTTGAAGAAGTTTGCTGATGATATGAAGCTTGAAATAGATTTACATATTATCAAGGATATTGATAGTATGTTTATTTACCTTAATCGTGGCGATGGAGATTTAGTGGCACACACCATTGCTCAAACACGCAAACGTAATAACCTTGTAAGCTTTACAAAACCTTTATTTTCAAGTCATCAAGTTTTGGTGCAAAAAATGCCCGAAAAATGGTATGCCTTGCATTGGAAAGTTATTGAAGACTCATTATTGCACGATCCTATTGAGTTAATTGGCAAAAAAGTGAGTGTTAGAGCCAACTCTTCTTACCACGACAGATTATTAAATTTATCTGATGAAATGGGTGGTAAAATTATCATCGACGAGGTTCCTGGAGAAATGACTACCGAAGAAATTATAGAATTGGTTGCTGAAGGTAAATTAAAATATACTGTTGCTGATAATAATATTGCAAGTTTACTAGCCTCGTATTATCCTATTTTAAATACAGAAATTAAAATTAGTACCACTCAAAATATGGCATGGGCAACACGAAAAAATTCGCCAGTATTGCTTTCTAAAATCAACGAGTGGCTAATTCAATATAAGAAGGAAACAGATTACTATGTTACCTACAATAAGTACTATAAGAATAAAAAAGACTTTAGAAAGAGAGTGAATAGTGATTTTTATAGTTTAAAAAACAATCAGATAAGTAAATATGATGATTTAGTAAAAAAAGAAGCAGAACAGCTAAATTGGGATTGGCGATTATTAATGTCGCAAGTATATCAAGAGTCTCGATTCGATCCGCACGCAGTTTCATGGGCTGGCGCTTCAGGCTTGATGCAGATTATGCCTTTAACAGCTAAAGAATTGGGAGTTAAGAACCGAAATGATCCTAAGCAAAGTTTAAACGGAGGTGTAAGGTATTTAAAATATTTAATGGGACAGTTTGAAGATGTTCCGGACACCTTACAAAGGATAAAGCTAGCATTGGCATCATATAATTGTGGATATGGGCATGTAGCAGATGCGCAAAGGTTAGCCTTAAAAAAGCATTTAGATCCATACAAATGGGATGAAAATGTTGAAGAAATGATACTTGCTCTGCGATATCCTAAGAACTATAATGATGAGTCTGTTAAACATGGCTATACTAGTGGTTTAGAACCTTATACTTATGTAAGGCAAATATTTGAGAGATATGAACACTATAAAGTGTTTATTAGAGAGTAAGCCTATCGATATAGTAAGAAAGAAAACCACATCTGATATAAATAAGTATCAGGTGTGGCTTTTTTTATTGATTTGAGTTTCTTCAAAGTAAGAATGATTGAGAACCTATTGAGTGATCTATGCTAGTTTAGGGTTCCTAAACGAATAAGAGAATGATTTACAAATCTAAATTATAAAAGAAATAGGACTCTGAAAAGTGAGTTACATATGTAATGGTGATAATCTTTTATATCTATACATATGTAACGAACGTAGTAGTTACAATACTAAACATACTATTACCCCAAATTCCTCAAGTGGATATCTTTTTTGGAGGTTACATTAATAACTGGCCTGAAATTCTCCTTAATAAAAGCCCAGTCATTAGGGAATTCCTTAATCAGAATATTAATTCGTTCCTTATTCTTACTTAAGAAATCGGAAATGGCAGCTGCAGTAATAGGGCGTTCCATCGACTTACCAACATTAGAACTGGTCAAACTGATACCTTCTTCATATACCCAAGTAGCTGTTTCTTCTAGCTTATCTAAGAAGGCTTTTGTTTTTAATAAACGAGGTGATAATTGCTCTATTTTAATCTGATCCTCGCCGTATACATTTGTAACAAGGCTTCTTGATTCTTCCGTTTCCAATTGTAAGTATGATAATTCTATTTCAATACTATCTGTATTTACGTATGTAAATAATAATTTTGTATACTCTACAGCTCCAGCAATTGCTTTTTGTAATGGTAAAAATGGTCCTTTGTAATTCTGAATAAACTCGATACACTCCTTATTGTAAACATAATTAACTCCGTCAGAATTAGAAAATTCTGCTAAATATTGATGTGCCCATGATACAACGAAATCATTATTATTATGATCCTCTTTAAGTATCTTATTTTCAATATGCTGTTTGGTAATAATTGCTTTACTTTTTTGAGCAAAATCAGAGAATAGTTTATTATTTCGGTTAAAATCGTCTATAAATGAAAATACAGATCCAGATATTAAACTTGCTATAATAGACTTGTTTTGCGTATTCAGAACTTCCTTTGTATGATGAACTCCAAAATGGCTAATATCATCTTTAAAGTAAATAAAAATTAAACCTCGCGTTTCAACGTGGCTTTGCGGTATTTTTAACAAAAGTATTAAATGCTTGTACTCATCAAATATATTTTTTTGGAAAGTAGAAATATCGGTCTGTTCAAAAGGAATAGATTTTCGATCAACCCATTTAGATACATTATTCTCCTTTTGAAGCAATATTAACTTTTGGGCAGTCTCACTATCAATATTCAAAGTATATTCTACCAGTCTATTATTTAATAGTTTTAAACCAATTCCTTCAATAACATTCTCTGCTTCTTGCTGATTATAAATACCTATAATACGCTCTATACCATCAACCAATTTTACAATATGGTTAAAAGTAGCCTGAAATAAATTATATGGTGTTTTCGCGTTTGGCATCAATAATTAAGCAAATAAGATGTCATATTTAAGCTGAGTCCCTACAAATTTAAGCAAAATTTCGCTAGTTATTAAGTGATATTTAAGTTAAAATTTCAATACTTAAGCAGTTAAGTAAAGCTTTATTATAGCTTAAATTACTTAAATCACTATCAATTAGAACGGTATTGCCATTACTTTTGTAGTACAACAATTATAAATAAAATATTCTTAAGTTATGGCTTCAGTAAAATTAAGTTTTTCTATTATGCTAATTCATTGGTGTAACAAATTAATAGATTGGTTTATGAGGTTTTTTGAGGATTCAGATTTATACTGGACCGACTCATCAGAAAATGTAAAAATAAAAGATACATTTACAAAGGCTCAAAAAACTACTGCAAAAGTTGCGAAAAAGACGACTCCCTTCACTTCTCGAGTGAAACGATTTTTCAGAGAAAGAACCTTTCTAATTGTTATTTTAACAGTTATCATTATGCCGTTCTTTTATTTAAAGCATCAAATGAGAATAATATCTTCATCATTAAAAGGGTCGATTATTAATATGTTTGATTGACTAGGTAAAACCATTATATTTGAGGCAAAATAAGAAAACATGTCTCGAATTACCTTACTCATTATTTCAATTGTTATTTGCCAATACTCATGGTCTAAGCCATTAAAGCTTTCATCCAACTCTAAAATTTCAGTATTAACTTGTGACTCAGGAGAAGAATTATATTCAGCATTCGGACATAGTGCCTTAAGAGTTAAAGATAGTATCAATAATATTGATTTAACCTTCAATTACGGGACTTTTGATTTCGATACGCCTAATTTTTATCTGAAATTTGCAAATGGGAAGCTGAATTATATGCTTAGTGCTAGTAGGTTTAAGTATTTTCTTCCTTCTTATTTTCATGAGAATAGAACAGTTACAGAACAAGTCTTAAATTTAAATATAAAGGATAGGCAAGCGATTTACGATGCACTTATTTTAAACTATCAACCTGAAAATAGAAATTATAAATATGATTTCTTTTTTGATAATTGTGCAACCCGCATATATGATATTATTAACAATAATATTGAAGGTGGATTAATATTAAATAATTCTGCTAATTCAGAACTAACATTTAGAGAACATCTGCATACTTATCTAATTAATTCTCCATGGGTTGAAACAGGTTTAAATTTATTACTAGGTCTTCCGGCAGATGACATTGCAAGTATTGAAGAATCAACCTACTTGCCTAATTTCTTATTATTGGCTTTAGAGGATGCAACTTTGGTTAATGGCAGCAAAGCTGTTTCAGAAGAAATTGTACTTCTTGATTTTAGTGATACTCCAAAATCACCTCAATTGCCTATTACACCAGCCATACTGTTTTGGTTATTATTGGCTTTGGGAGTCGTTTTATCTTTGCTTTCTATAAAATACAACTTTAGTTTATTATGGTTCGATAATATGCTTTTTATAATATCAGGATTTATAGGTATATTCTTAAGTTATATGTGGTTTATAACAGACCATCAAGTTCCGCAAAATAATTTGAATGTTCTTTGGGCAGTGCCATTTGCAGTACTCATTCCTTTTGTTAGCAAACGTAAGCCTTTTGGAAAGCTATGTATAAAGTATCAGTTGATCAGTTTATCTATTTTTGTACTTGGGTGGTACTTTTTACCACAGAGCTTCCCTCAAGCAACTTTACCTTTTGCTATCTTACTTTTGTTACGAACAGGCTTTATTTATAAAAGATGTTCGTAATTTTAATTTAATCTGCATAAACATTAAGATAGTTGCTTTGTTTTAATGCTATAACAAATAGCAATATGAAGCATCTAATTTTAATTATTTTTCTTTCTCTATTTCTAGTAAATAGTTACTCTCAGCAAACTAATGTTAAGAGTGTCAATATCAACCAACTTAAGGCTCGTTTCGAAAATAGCAATGATACCATATTCTTTGTTAATTTTTGGGCAACATGGTGCAAACCTTGTGTTGAAGAAATGCCATTAATTGAGAACATTCAATCCAGTTTTAAAGGGATTCCTGTTAAGGTTCTTTTGGTTAGTTTAGATTTCAAAAGCCAATTAGAAAGTCGGTTAATCCCTTTTATTAAAGAAAACTACGTACAAAGTGAAGTACTAATTCTTGACGAAGGAAATCCTAATGAGTGGATACCTAAGGTTGATAAGAGTTGGTCTGGTGCTATTCCTGCTTGTTGGATTTACCATAATAAGCAAGAAGTCTTTCACGAAGGACAAGTTAATCCTAAAATTATAGATGACTTGTTAAGTAAGTCAATATCAAAACAATAATATAAAATTCAAACTGAAAATTAATAAATTCAAGAGTTGTTATGAAAAATATATTAAGCGTTATCGTTATCATGTGTATTAGCCTTGTTTCACAAGCTCAAACTAAAATAGGTGAACAGGCTCCAAATTTCACTTTAAAAAATATTGATGGCAAAATAGTAAGTCTAACAGATTATAAATCGCAAAAAGGTGTGATTATAGTCTTTACCTGTAACCATTGTCCATACTCTAAGTTATATGAGGATAGGATTGTTTCGTTAAATACGAAATATGAAAAAGAAGGATTTCCGCTAATAGCCATAAACTCTAATAATCCTAAAGATTATGAAGAAGACTCATATGAAAATATGATTATTAGAGCAAAAGATAAAGGATTTACATTTCCATATTTAGTTGATGATAAAGGTATTTATAAAAAATATGGAGCCAGTAAAACACCACATGTTTATCTGCTAGAAAAAAAGAATAATTCTTTCGAAGTAGTTTACATTGGAGCAATTGATGATAATGCAAGGGCACCCAAAGAGGTAAAAGAAAAATACTTAGAGAATGCTATTCAGGCAATAAAAAAGGGAGATAAAGTAAATCCTAGTGTAACAAAAGCAATAGGATGTAGTATTAAGCCTTATTAAGGCCATATAATATTTAGGTTTGTTTTAAACTAAAGTGCATTTTGCTATTTTTGTGTAAAATGCACTTTTTTAATGACATTCCTAAGAAAAATATTTATATCGTTAATTGTAATTACACTAATCACTACACTCAATGTAATTCTGTTCAGTTGGAATAACGCTTTTGATATTGATTTCATTCCACCAACGGTTCAAAACTCCTCGAATCACATTAACAATACTTTATCTGAAAGACCCGAGTTTAGACACATTGATAAAAATGTTGAACGGTTTATTAAACGAAATAACCTGGCAGGTGCATCATTAGCAATTACTAAGAATGGAGCACTCAAATTTGCTAAGGGATATGGAAGTGCTGATAAAGAATTAGATATTGCCGTTCAGCCATATAACATATTCCGGATAGCGAGTGTATCTAAGCTTGTTACTGCAACAGCTATTATGAAGTTGTGTGAAACCAATAAAATTTCATTATCGAGTACTGCATTTGGTAGTAATGGTATTTTAAATGACTCGATTTATCTCAATTATAGAGATAAAAAAGTTGAGCAAATTACAGTTAGAGATTTACTAAATCATACTAGTGGTTGGACCAACAGGTGGGGAGATCCTATGTTTATCCATAGAGCTGTCGCAAATCAACCGGAGTTCTCATATCCAATTACTGGAGAAGATATAATACGCTTCATGCTTAAGAAACGTTTACATTATCCTCCAGGAACACTATCATCATATAGCAATTTCGGTTATGCAATACTCGAGAAAATTATTGAAAAAGCATCAGGAACTAGCTATGAGAACTATGTGAAGACTGAAATCTTATATCCATTAGAGATATTTGATATGAAGATTGGAGGAAGCTATTTATGGGAAAGATATGATTTGGAGGTTAAATATTATGAACCAGATGAACCATACTTAGTACCTGATCATCTTGAACGAGATAAGCAAGCACTGCGTAGTTACGGTGGAAACGATATTAGAACACTAGGTGCTGCAGGCGGTTGGATAGCTTCATCAACAGACATATTAAAACTAGTTTCTGCAATTGATGGTTTTGAACACCCAGATGATATATTATCATTTGAAAGCATTAGGCAGATGACCGAAATTGAAAATTTAGGTGATAGTCCGTTGGGTTGGAGAGGTATACGAAAAGCATATTGGTACAGAACCGGAACTTTAGCTGGTAGTTCAGCATTAATTGTTAGGTATGATAATGGAATTTCGTTTGCTATAATCTTTAATTCAAGTTCATGGAAAGGACCAGAGTTTGCGAATGACATTAAAAAGATGATGGACAAATCGTTAAAATCAGTAAAAACATGGCCTGAATATGATTTGTATAATTTGAAACTAAACACCAATAATACTGAAGATATAATTTTCTAATATCTCAAAACAATAATAAATATGGAGTGTTTAACGAATATTAAACTCACATGTTCTTAATTAGGTTAAATAGAAATGATAAATATAGATAAATTTAAAATAAGCGAAATTCCATTTGGAGAAAGACGAACTACATTTAAACCAAATGTTGAATTGTATAATTACTTAGGAGAAGATGGATTTAGAAAGATTATTGGTAGCCATTATGATCTGCTAGTAAAGAGTGAAATAAAAGATATATTTCCAACGAGTGATGAAGAATTAGATGGTGCCAAGAAACGATCTGCAGACTTTTTCATTCAACGTTTTGGAGGTCCTGAGTATTATAAAATGACACGAGGTAATCCAATGCTTGCTAATAGGCATTTGCCTTTTAAAATTAAGCCAAGTGGTCGTAAAGTTTGGTTAGATTGCTACAGACAAGTTTTATCTCAGGTTAATGATGTTCCTGAGAACCTAATAATGGATTTGTGGAATTGGTTAGATGAATTCTCTAATTGGATGGTTAATACACCTGAAGAACCTAAATTCAAATTAGGATTTTCATTAAAATAGTACAATTATTATATTTGTCCTATAGTTTATATTATGTTAAATAGAATGTATTAAAAGAAACCGAGGCAATATAAACCTCGGTTTTCTTTTATATTATAAAGACTTTAATTTATCATTAACCTCTTTGTATTTATCATTCATTTCAAATCTGTAGTAAAGTGTTTTTAAACTCTCTAACACAGCAACCTCTTCAGGTTTAACAGATAATGCACGTTCAAAAAATGGTAATGACTCTTTGAAAGTTCCTTCAGCAGCTTCTTTTTTTGCTTCAAACTTTTTAAAGTCAGTTTCTTCATTAGCTAAGTTCATTTCTTCAACACCTTTGTTAAAATACATTACGCCAATATTATACAATGCATTAAAATACTCAGTATCAATCTCTAAACACTTATTATAATCAGCTAATGCAGCTTCGAACTCACCGCTATTATCATTTAAAACTCCTCTAGCGTAATAAAATGATGGATTATCTTTATCTCCTTCAATTGCTTTGTTAAGGTAATTTAAAGCTTTATCATTCTGATTGCTTTCTAAATAGAAATTAATCAAAGAAGTTAAAATTCTATCATCCTCAGGGTAAGTTTCAAAACCTTTAATTAAGTTAGGACCCATTTTTGCTGAATCACCAGTTGCGGTGTGTACTTGTTGTAATAATAAGATAGCATCTCCACCTCCATATTTGTAATCAACAGATTGATTAAAATACTTTTCAGCTTCCTCCCACATTTCGCCGTTATAAGCAGCTAAAGCAGTATTAAAAATGATTGATGTATCAACTTTCTCCCCTTGTAATTCAATCATATAAGGATGTGAGTTAATGGCTAATAGATCTTCAAACGCAGTTACAGCATCTTTAAAGTTCTCCTTATTGAATGCATCAACACCATCGTTAGTTAGTTCTCCTGAGAAAAATAGTAAAGACTGTCCAATCTCTTTCTTATATTTACCAACTTTCTTTCCTTTAGCATCACCTTTTTCATCTAGTTCTATAGCTTTCTTATAAAACTCAAATGCTTTAATAGTCCCTTGATCATCTTTACCTTTTTTATCAAGTTCACTATAAACTTTAGCTGCCATGATATAAGTCTTTGGCCAAGTGTTACTTTTCTCACTTGCTACGGCTTGATCAATAGCTTCTTTTGCCTTCATAATGTCGCCACTGGCCATTAATGTTTCGGCACTAGTTACTTTTCCTTTTTGGGCAAATACTGCTGATACAGAAAGCGCCAGTGTTAGAAATAAACTAATTTTCTTCATCGTATTACTTTTTAATTTTAGATTAACAGGGCTGATTTAATCTATTCAGCCCTGTTGTGTGTTATGATTTATTTATAGAATCTGTTTTTATTATTCTTCTGTTGGTATTTCAGGAGTACCTTCGCTGCCTTCAACTTGATCTTCTTCTGTTTCTGTTACTACTTCCTCTTTATAAGCAGGAACTCTTGCAACAGAAGCAATTTGATCTGTCTTTTTAAGATTTATCACTTTAACTCCTTGTGTAGCACGTCCCATTGTTCTTAATTCAGACATTGCTAGACGAATAGTGATACCTGATTTATTAATAATCATCAAATCATGTTCATCAGTAACATTCTTGATAGAAATAAGAGCTCCAGTTTTTTCAGTGATTTTCATGGTTTTAACCCCTTTACCACCTCTATTGGTAATTCTATAATCTTCTATTTTCGAACGTTTTCCAAATCCATTTTCAGATACCACAAGAGCATCTTCTTCTTGGATATTATTTACACAAATCATACCAACTACTTCATCTACCTCTGTATCAATACTTATACCCCTAACACCTTGACCTGTTCTACCAATAGTTCTGATGTTTGTTTCGTTAAATCGAATAGCTCTACCTGATCTTGTAGCCATTAAAATTTCGGTTTCTCCATTCGTTAATCTTGCTTGGATTAACTCATCATCCTCCTTAATTGTAATCGCATTCACGCCATTTACACGAGGGCGTGAATAATCAGCAAGTAGTGATTTTTTAATAATACCTTTTTTGGTACCCATCACAATGTAGTTGCTATTTACGTAATCTTCTTCGTTAAGTTTCTTAACCTTAATGAATGCTTTTACTTGATCGTCGCCCTCAATATTTAATAAATTTTGGATGGCTCTACCTTTAGTACTTTTGGCTCCCTCAGGAATCTCATATACTTTAAGCCAGAAACAACGTCCTTTCTTGGTAAAGAAGAGCATTGTATTGTGCATTGTAGCAGGATAGATATGCTCAATAAAATCTTGATCACGTGTTGTACTTCCTTTAGAACCAACTCCTCCTCTACTTTGCGTTCTGAATTCAGCAAGTGGCGTACGTTTAATGTATCCTAAATGAGAAATAGTAATGATCATTTCATCATCAGCATAAAAATCTTCAGGATTAAATTCTTCTGATGAATAAACGATTTCAGTTTTACGCTCATCACCATATTTTGCCTTAATTTCAACTAACTCTTCAGTAATAATCTCCATACGAAGACTCTCGTTAGATAAAATATCTTTTAAATGAGCAATTTCCTTAACCAACTCATCAAATTCGTTACGCAATTTATCTTGCTCAAGACCAGTTAATTGTCTTAAACGCATTTCAACAATTGCTCGTGCCTGAATATCAGAAAGTTTAAAGCGCTCAATTAAGTTATTACGAGCCTCTTCAGGATTTGAGGCTGCTCTAATAATTTTAATTACTTCATCTATATTATCACTTGCGATAATAAGTCCTTCTAAGATATGGGCTCTTTTTTCAGCTTGTTCTAACTCGTATTGCGTTCTACGAACTACAACATCATGTCTGTGCTCAACAAAATTACTGATCATGCCCTTTAAGTTCAATAACTCCGGACGACCTTTTACTAAAGCAATATTGTTAACACTAAATGATGATTGAAGTGCAGTAAATTTATATAGGTTATTTAAAACTACATTTGCAATTGCATCGCGCTTTAAATCAACTACAATACGCATTCCGCGTCTATCTGATTCATCATTAACATTGCTTATGCCTTCGATTTTTTTATCGTTAACTAAATCGGCAATCTTAATAATTAATTCAGCTTTATTTACTAAGTAAGGTATTTCAGAAATAACAATTTTTTCTCTTCCGTTACTATCTGTTTCAACCTCAGCCTTAGCTCTTACAACTACTTTTCCCCTACCCGTTTCAAAAGCATCTCTTACACCTTTGTAACCATATATAATACCTCCCGTAGGGAAATCAGGTGCTTTTACATATTCACATAATCCATCAATATCAATTTCTGGATTCTCAATGTACGCAACTGTAGCGTTAATAATTTCGGTTAAGTTATGTGGTGGCATGTTTGTTGCCATACCCACAGCAATACCTGAAGCTCCGTTTACTAATAAATTAGGAATACGTGTTGGTAATACGGTTGGCTCCTTAAGCGAATCATCAAAGTTTAACTGAAAATCAACAGTTCTTTTGTCGATATCAACTAAAGTTTCTTCAGCAATTTTGTTTAAGCGTGCCTCGGTATAACGCATTGCTGCAGGACTATCTCCATCAACAGAACCAAAGTTACCCTGTCCATCAACCAATGGATAACGTAAAGACCAATCTTGGGCCATACGAACCATTGCGAAATATACTGATGAATCACCATGCGGGTGATACTTACCTAGTACTTCTCCAACAATTCTAGCAGACTTTTTATATGGCTTTGAGGCTGTAACTCCTAGTTCACTCATCCCGAATAGCACACGCCTGTGAACGGGCTTAAAACCGTCCCTAACATCAGGAAGTGCTCTTGAAACAATTACCGACATCGAATAATCGATGTAGGCAGACTTCATTTCTTCCTCAATATTTATTTTAATTATTTTCTCTCCTTCAGCCATTTATATTTTAAATTTTGAATTAGAATAAACAAATAAAACAGACCTAATAAGTCTGTTTTTTCGACCGCCTAATTTAGCATTAATAATGCTAACAATAAAGACTTTTTTCATATTTTATTAAGGATCATTTAACGCTCTGAAATGCGCATTTTTACTGATATTTTTGATTTTCTACTAAAGAATAAATATATTCAAGTTTTTATTCATAAACCTACATCCAAATGAAACTATTTTTAAAGTATAAAATGAAAAATAAAGTTTGTATTTATTTGATTTATAATTGATCATTTTTTTTGTGTAAGAATATACACTCATCAAACTTTAATATGGTTTAACCTGTTATATAATCGTATATCTTCGAAAATTAAAGAAGATGTACATTTTTTCTGACATATTTAATTTGATATATTTTAATGAATTTAAATTTTTCACCACAAATAAATGATGTATTAAGCAATTCAAAAGCTGAAGCAATACGCATGGGAAACCCATATATAGCGCCTGAACATCTATTATTAGGAATAATTTTAGATACAAAAGGAAATGCTTATAAGCTATTAAAAGAGCTTAATATTGATTTAACAGAACTAAAAATAAAAATTGAGGATAAATTAAGAGAAAACGAACCTCTTAAACACAAAGATCATATACCACTTTTAAAGTCCACAGAGAGAATACTCCGGTTAGTTTTTCTTGAGGCACGTATTTTACAAAGCGAAAACATAAATACCGGACACTTGTTATTAGCTTTATTAAAAGATAACCATGGATATATCCCAGAACTTATGACAAAAGAGAATATTAATTATGAAAGAGTACACGGTTTGATGAATAATAACAAGCCGATGGCTAAGGCCGATTTACCCGAAGATGATGATCAAGATAGTCCATTTGCAGGAGGAAGTGCAGGTGGCGGCGATAACCCTAGAGCATCAAGCGGATCAAAAGGCTCAGACACTCCTGTGTTAGATAACTTTGGCATTGACATGACTCAAGCTGCTGAAGAAAACAAACTAGATCCAATTGTTGGTCGAGAGCAAGAAATTGAGCGATTGGCTCAAATTTTAAGTCGACGTAAGAAGAATAACCCAATTTTAATTGGAGAACCTGGAGTTGGTAAATCTGCAATAGCAGAAGGACTTGCCATTCGTATTCACGAGAAAAAAGTATCTCGAGTGCTATTTGATAAACGTGTTATTACACTCGATTTAGCTTCAATTGTTGCAGGTACAAAGTATAGAGGACAATTTGAGGAACGAATGAAGGCGATTCTGAATGAACTCAGTCGTAATCCGAATATTATTCTGTTTATTGATGAAATCCATACTATTGTTGGTGCGGGTGGTGCTACAGGATCTCTTGATGCTGCAAACATGCTGAAACCTGCCTTAGCGCGTGGTGAGATTCAATGTATTGGAGCAACAACCCTTGATGAGTATCGTCAACACATTGAGAAAGACGGAGCTTTAGAGCGTCGCTTCCAAAAAGTTATGGTTGAACCAACATCCATTGATGAAACTATTGAGATTTTAAATAATATAAAAGAAAAGTACGAAGATCATCATAATGTTGAGTTTACACCTGAGGCAGTAGAAGCTTGTGCTAAGCTTACAGAACGCTACATTACCGATCGTCATTTACCAGATAAAGCAATTGATGCTTTGGATGAAGCAGGATCGCGTGTACATATTTCTAATATTGTAGTTCCTGAAACCATCTTAAAACTTGAGGAACAGATTGAAGAAACAAAAGAAAATAAAATTAAAGCGGTTAAAGCACAAAATTTTGAATTAGCGGCAAGCTTTAGAGATAAAGAAAAAACATTTTCTGAAGATTTAGATTCTGCAAAAGAAAAGTGGGAGAAAGAATTACAACAACACAAAGAAACTGTTGATGTTGAAAAGGTTGCTGAAGTTGTAGCCATGATGACTGGCATACCTGTTCAGAGGGTTGCACAAGCTGAAGGTTTCCGATTACTTAAGATGGGTGATCAATTGAAAGGGAAAGTTATTGGTCAGGAAGAAGCTATTGTTAAAATTGTGAAGGCTATACAGCGCAATAGAGCTGGATTAAAGGATCCTAATAGACCAATTGGATCATTTGTATTTCTTGGACCAACAGGCGTTGGAAAAACGCACCTAGCTAAAATTTTGGCAAAATACTTATTTGATTCTACTGATGCTCTCATTAGAATTGATATGAGTGAGTATATGGAGAAATTTGCGGTTTCAAGGCTTGTTGGAGCCCCTCCTGGATATGTAGGCTATGAAGAAGGTGGACAGTTAACAGAGAAGGTACGTAGAAGACCCTATTCAGTTATTCTTTTAGATGAAATTGAGAAAGCTCACCCAGATGTATTTAATTTGTTACTCCAGGTTTTAGATGAAGGTAGACTCACCGATAGCTTAGGTAGAAAAGTAGATTTTAAGAATACCATTATTATTATGACTTCAAATATTGGAAGTCGTGAATTAAAAGATTTTGGACGAGGAGTTGGATTTCAATCTGCGTCTAGAGAATCAGATTCTGACCATGCACGTCATGTAATTCAGAAAGCGCTTAAAAAAGCTTTTGCCCCTGAGTTTATAAACAGAATTGATGATGTTGTTGTATTCAACACTTTAGATAAAAATGATATTCATAAAATTATTGATATTGAATTAAAGGGTCTTTATTCTAGAGTTGAAGCTCTTGGTTACACACTAAAACTTACAGATAAAGCCAAAGATTACATTGCTTCAAAAGGATATGACAGTAATTTTGGTGCGCGCCCATTAAAAAGAGCGATTCAGAAGTATCTTGAAGATGAAATGGCTGAAGTAATCATTCAGGCGAGTATATCTGAAGGAGATATTATTAAGGTCGATTTTAATGATAAGGAAGAGAAAATTTTTAGTGAGATTAAAAAAGCAAAGAAACTTGTAAATAAAGAAGAGAAAAAAGAATAACTAGGTCTATTCTTAGAATACTAAACCCCAAGCCTTTGTAAGCTTGGGGTTATTTTATTACAAAAAAACCAAAAAATTTTATCATACATTTATTTGCAAACTAAATTATTTAGTCTAAATTTGCAGCCGTTATCAAAAAGGATAACAGCAGAAGTATTGGAGAGTTGGCAGAGTGGTCGAATGCGGTAGTCTTGAAAACTATTGTGCGGCAACGTACCGGGGGTTCGAATCCCTCACTCTCCGCTGAATGCAAAAGCAATTTAAAAAAACCCTGTAAGTGTTACTTACAGGGTTTTTTTATGCGCAAAAGTGTGCAATAAAAAGTATTTGAAACAGCAATTTCAAGCTATTTTGGACTTTGAAAAATAAATTTCAATACTCATATAGATCTTTAAGTGCTAATTATTACCACCTTCATAGTTTATTAACCTTTTTTCAAATCTTCTTACAGCAAGTATGAAAATTTGAAAAAAAGCAACCCTTGAACATTAGATTGATTAATAATAATTAATCAACCCAATTTTAAATTACTTTTGCAAGGCAAAATGCCTAATAGCTCGATTAGCTGATTTTACATCTTCAAAACAAGAATGTAATTCAAACCTTTTTACACCAGATTTGGTTAACCAATCGTTCCAAAAGAGTTCTATTATATCATTATCTGTTGGGTATACTGTGGCATTTCCAGTCTCTGTTAATGAGCGATCATACAACTCCATTACAATAACTTCTATATCTTTTAAGTACTCATTCTCAACAGGTACAATTCCGTACTCATTCTCATTAAAAAATGTTTTCATATCGCTCATTCCCGACTTCTTGAACTCCTCTCTAAATGCCTTTATTCTTGATTGGCTCAGATCATACGATAGATTCTTACTAGTACCTTTTGCGGCTGTTTTTGATAAACCTGACTCCATATAACCATCAGTAAATAATACTATTATGTTCCTGTATTTTTCTTGAAAAGAGTGTCCGTTAAATTCAAATGGCTCTTCTGGACTTTTTACATTTGAATCTCCAATACCCGTGTTAAAGAATGACCATATATCTGCACCATCGGTATTTTTAACTGCCTCTGCATACATTTTGTCACATTCATCCTCAAATTTTCTAATGTCAGTATTGAGATTATTATTTTCATATCCTTCCCTAGCTTTGATATACCCAATACGCTGATACTGTGTGTCAAAATCGGCAAAATCGATATCCAAATTATCTTTATCAATATTATACATGAGTATAAGTCCTTTATTAAGGAACGATACATTATATGAATCTTTTTGGTCGGTATCTCTATGTCCTTCACGAAGAACTTCGTCAATCATACTTAGAACTGAACTAATTATTTCCTGATCATCAATAGGCTTTGGGTGTATTTTCATGTCTACACGATTTGATAAATCAGGAACAATTAAAAAATTATAATGATAAATTCCTGTTGCCTCTTCAGTTGTAAGTTTTGCTTCTTTTTTATCAGAACTACTAGAAGCTCTTAAGCCAAGAAAAGCTAGGCCGATAACCGAAATTGCTAAACCAATTAATAGTGACTTTTTATTCATCTCTTATTTATTTTCTAATTGAACTTTTGTACCGAACCACTTATCTTTAGTTACACTTGCCTCTGAGCTCATTTGAACAGCTTTATGTATTGAGTATGTATGGTGTAAATAGTTTACCCATCCTTCAATAAAGGTGTTTACTCTATCTTTTAGTGCACTAACCGAGAATTTTAGCTTATTATTATCAATTTTAGTTTGATAAATAGAAACAACATCTTCGATCTCGGATATCTTAAGTTCGTAACTTCTTATAATGAATTGTTTTTTCTGCTCTAATATATACGGAAGTTGATTTTTCTCCTGATTCAGGGAATTATTCTGAGCTTTCACCGATACAATCATCATATCGATATCGGCTACCTTAGTCTCATATTTTTTAAGCTCCTGTTCGTTTTTAATAGCCTTCTCTTTTTGCTGAGCAATTATAACCTGATTTTTAGCTCTTGTTAAATCGCCGTTACGCTCCTCTAATGAGCGGTGAATTTTTTCATAAGCAAATTTAAAAATTACAAGACCCAGGGCGCCCATAATAAAAACCAAGAAAAAGTTTTCGTTAGCAAATACATTTAATGGTTGCCATACCTCCTCTACTTTACCAGCCATATAATCTATTTCGTGAATAGATTTAGCTACTACATATGCTAGCAGTCCATCTACCATTACGATTAAAGTCCAGATACCTATTTTAGTCCCAATGGTTACTTTCTTTAGAAACATCTTACCTATTGCTAAACCTATAGGAATAATAACAAATAAAAACATGAAATATGGTGCAGTTCCCCCTTTATCCATAGCTTTAGAAATAGCCTCAGCATCAAAAACCTCGGTAGGTACTACCGGCATTCCATTCATCTGCGCCAATTTCGCATCAATGGTACTATAAATTAGTATATAAGCTGCCGACGAATAAAAAACAACTAAATATACAAGCATAGTTAAAGCAACCAAACCTGCAGGAACTAGCTCGTGCCATCTTAATTTTGTTTTTACAAATTCAACTTGTAAGGTTGCGATTTTGTCATCTATAGCGGCATTTTTGCTTTTTAGTGTAGCTATCTCACTATTTTGAATTTTCTCTTTCTCAATCTCATGGTGAGAAATGGTTAGTTCATTTGTATTGAGCTCTTGATCAATAGTCGCTTCTTTTGCTTTTATTTCTGATTCTTCTAGATGAACCTTCTGATCTCTCTCAAGATTTAATTTATTCAGTTTTGTTTTCTTAAGTTCTTCTATTTTGACCTTTAATAATTCTTTTTTTTCCTGAGCAATATCTAAGCTGTTAACAAAATCGGCATAAAGTGTATCTAATGTATTGGGTAAAGTTTGATGATCTCCATTTACCAATTTCGCCTTATTAAAACCTTCTTTAATAATAGTCTCTTTATTAAACTGGAAAAATTCAGATTCAACCAAGCCGTCTAAAATTTGCTCAAACTCTTGCCCAATCGATAATTCAATAGGTTCTTTGATATCTTCCTTTTCTTCAACAACTACGGTTTCCTTTTTATTTAGAGACAAGCTATTCTGTATTTTATTCAGTAGACTTATTTTACCTTTTGATTGTTCTACTTCCATATTATTGATATTTAAATATATTTGTTTTAGTTCCTTAATTGTTTTCGAATGGCTGGTTACAATTACACTCTCTTGGTTATTTGTACGAGCATTAACACTCCAGTTATACGAACCATGAATAGCAATTTTATTATCTATGATGCAAAATTTTTGATGCATCATACCTCTACCTTTTTTCTTTATCAGCGATAGCTTGCCACCTAGTTCTTCAAACTTCTGAAAATCAGTTTTTTCATTTTCCTCATTATCTGCAATAACAACATTTACACTTACCCCTTCTTCTTGCTTAAGGCACAAAATATCCAGAAGTTCCGCATCAGTAAACCATGCTGTTACCACTACTATTTCTTCCGACGCTTTGTTTAGCTCGTCTTTTAAGGTTTGAAATATTTCTACATTATTAATTACATCTTGCCTCACCGGAACATATTTTTAATTAATACTTAAACTGTGTAATACTGAATATTCTATTTCTGATTACTGAACTAAAATTCTATGCGACAAAGATATTTAACAACAAACTACCTAAATGATTAATCTATAGCCCATAATGCTCTTTTTGTTTATTCTTATTTGTGTGCTTATGGAGATTTCTTTAAATTGATTAAGCTAAGTTACTTTTTGGATAATGATATAAAATACATTTTATGAAGAGCATCGATTTATTGGGATATAACAACTCAGGGCTTATAAAAAGCATAAAGTCGGAATTATTAGCCAATGATGAAGATGGTTTTATTAGAATAAATAATAGTATAATTGAAGGCACTATTTCGCATTATTCGCTAGCTAACTTACTTCACATACGAGTTAACAATATTCATATCAAAGAAACCTTTAAAGTAAATTTCCACCCAGATAAAGATATGATATCGTGCTATTTTTTTTACGACATACAAACCAACCAACCTTTGTTAATAAGCAACGAACCTATTAATCATGATATTTTATGCGTTAAAAACAATACCCCCCTATGCTATACATTGCCTAAAAACACAACGGCCAAGTCAATTCTTATAGCCATTTCAAAAGACTTTTACGACGATCAAAGTTTAATTAAGAATACTATTATAGAAAAATTATTTGCCTTAGAAGATCTGTGTTTATTTCAGATGGAAACCCCACAAATAATGGCGTTATGCCGTAAATTGTTTGATGTACAAAAAAGCAAAGCCCTTCGAAATTATTTAAGCATTGGTACCTCAATAGAATTGTTGGGCTATTTTTTTGAGTTATTAGATAAACGCGACAACAATATTCCAACATCGACACTAAAGGAGCATAACTTTCAGAAAGTGATGAAGGCCCGGACATTGCTATTACATGATTTAAAAAACCCTCCTATGATTGAAGACTTGGCCATTAAGGTTTCATCGAGTAGTAGTCAGTTGCGTAAACACTTTAAAGAACTCTTTGGGCAATCTATTTACCAATATTATAAAATATATAAGTTAGAAATGAGCTACATGTGGCTACAGGGTGGGATTTCAACTATTAAGGAAGCGGCTATTAGAACCGGATATAGTTCCTATTCAAAGTTTAGTGCCGAATTTAAAAAACACCATGGTATTTCTCCTAGCGCTATTCAAATTCTCTAATACTGCTAGCCAATAACCTAACACAAATTTGTGCTGGCCGCCCTTATTCTTCTTTCTTGGCAACATACCTAACTGCTATCGAATTATAGCTAAAAATAAAATTGCACATAATAAAAACATAAAAACCTCCCCTGCTTCATCGTCCTTTACTACAGGGGAAGTTATTATAGCTTAACTTTTACGATGGACTGATGATGCCCAACATTTCGAGGTACTGTGGCTGATCTGCTAGTGCTATGCGAGCAATCTCAATATAATCAGAGTACCACTCTTGTAGCTCATCGGCTGCAGCATCGCGCGTTTCGGTGGCATTTTGTGCCTCGCCCATTTCTTTTTTACGCACAGCTAGCTGAGCATCTACTGCCAATACAAGCTGAAGACCTACTTCTAACTTCGCGCTACTTTGCCCAAATGACGCCATTTTTTCTAAGGCCTTTGGGTTTGCCAATAGGTTATTATAAAATACCTTGGTTTGCCCCAACCAAGCCGATTGTTTTTGCTTGCGCTCTCCTCGTAACTCAAGTTGCGTGCTAAGGTTAACATCATTTTTAAAGGCTATACGCGCAATTTTTAAATGCGGCATATACACTACATTGGCCTTTTTAATACTATGATTTAAAACTGAAGTGGCCTCTTTTTGCTCACCATCTTCTTTTATTTGCAGTCTGTTTAACTGCTCGGTGGTATTTAGTAATCCCTCTCCTACAGCTAAGCGCTCGGGCGTATATCCAAATTCCGACAATAAAGTCGCTATGGGTTCTTGTTGTATACCATTTGTTATGGCTACACTAGCTTTACTGATTAAAGCATCGATTTCTTTACTCATAATTAAATATTTATTTTTGATTAGGACGATCTGTTTTAATAATGACCTGAAGCCATTTCTGAGTGACCTTGAATGATTTCTGCATGACCTGGAGCCATTCCTGAGTGACCTGAAATGATTCTGGCACGACCAAAAATCATTTCTGAGTGACTTGCAACGATTTCGAGGTGACCTAAAATCATTCGCCAGAGGCCTTGAGTTATTCGCATATGACCTTATGCCATTTCCCAGTGCCTTTGAATGATTTACTGATGACCTTGAACGAAAGTTTATGGCTTAATGGAGTTTCTTTGGAGAGTGTTTGTGCCGTGCTGCTCTCTTTAATAATACCTAAAGGTAAACTAGAGCTAGCTGATAAAAATAGAAGGTACCTTGCTTGAATTGTATTACAGCACTTTTGTTGCAGGCATGCAGATGCGTTAGGTATGGTGATATTAGGCTTACTCATTTCAATAGGGTTATGTACTGATTAATAAAACATTAAATTTTACCCCATGAAAATATAATTATAAAATGATGTAGACTAGTAGTTGATGCAATTTAAAATTATTTTAAATAATAAGCGTTCAAAATATCAACCCAAACCGACAAGTTAGAGGACTCAAATGGGTTGCTTTATAGTCTTTTATCACAAGCGATAATTCAGGGGATTAACCAAAGGCAACAATTGTATTAATATTAATATAGGTACATTAATTCCACAGGGATATAACTGTTTAAATTAAAACTATACCTATTTAAATCGCTTACCTTGAGGTAGGAATCAATATTTACACCTTCGTTTTTTAACTTGTCGATAATTGGCAAAACATATCCAGCTTCAACAATATGCAAATCGGTCATATTATTCTATTTAGCTGATATGTAAGTATTACTTTTTGTACTAATAAGCTGAACTGCTCCTTTTAGCATTTCAATTTTTATCTCTTTGTAAAAATCAATGACCTCTCCATCGAGTTGTAATAAACGAGGCTTATCAAAAATTATTTCGGCGCTTTCGGCTGCGATAACCTGACCACTTTGATCATCCATAAACTGCTCATCAAACTTTGAAAGACCTGCCTTTATAAGCGATGTAAAATTGACTTCTTCTATTAAAACAATCTCAAACTGACCATCCATTGGGTTACTTAACTTATTTAAAGGAACGCCTGTACCGTATTTCCTGGCATTACATATTGCTGTCATTAAAACATGACTCGATACTGATTTGCCATTTGCGTTAACCGTAACTTTAAATGGAGATAATGTTTTAAGTGCCTCAATAAAATATTTGGCATAGGTGGCCATGCCTCTGTTTTCATCTTTCTCATAGGCTTCAACAATACTTGCATTTAAACCAACGTCGCCAATGTGCATGGTATAATGCTTATCGTTGATGAGAAGCATATCTAGGCCTTCAATCACATTCGACATAAGAATGTCTTTTAAGGCTTCCAAAGGATTCAGGTTAACAGATAATTCAACGGCCATTCCGTTGGCCGATCCTAAGGGAATAATACCCATGGGAATATTCAAATTCAGCAAGGCAATAGCAGTAAATAGCGTGGTTCCATCTCCACCAATTGAAACTACCCGCGTAGGCTTAAATGCATCAATTGCTTTTTGCACCTCAGCTTCATCGTTAGTACCTGTTGTTTTAAAAATCTCATATTTAATTCCGTAGTTGATACATAGAGCTCTGGCTTCTATTAAAAACGGCTCTTTATCAACTCCACCGGAGATAGGATTTACTACAAATAATAGTTTCATGTGCATAATTTTATTTATCAATGGTCACATGGAACTCACAAATAAATTTTATCATCGCCAGTATGTATATTCGGATCATTAAATTTACATGCTCGTTTCATATTACGTTTTTTAAAAGATCGGGATTAAATTTATCAAATGGTTTAAAATAGTTAACAGGTACACCTTCAGCCACCAAAGCGTCACAACTCTTTTGCTGAAACTCCGTCCGAATTGGCCCTACCTGGCGAATAAAAACTAGCTTAATTCGGCTCCTATATTTCTTAATTACTTCGAGGTAAACTTGCATATCTTGCTGGGTATCATCCCCAATTAAAACATATGACTTGTTTCCTGACTGTTCAATTAATCGGCTAATTATATGGAATTTATGACTCTTTGATTTATTAGGCTTGAGTAATTGGTTCCATTTTAATAAGGGGGTTAAAAATAATGCACCCTTTGGCAAGTTATGATAAGATATGGTATCGCACAATAGGTTAAACAAATTACGCTCACTTCTTGACACATAAAAATAATTTGGTTTATACTGCTGTGTATACTCAAGCAAACTTTCAGTATAAGGTACCGTTTTTCGTTTTTGAGTTGTTTTAAGTAAGGTAGTAACTATCCGCTTAAAATGGTTTAAAGTGTGCGAAACTAAAATAGTATCATCTATATCTGAAATCACATCGAATTTACTTTCGGATATCTTAAAAAAGAAAGGATAAGACTGTACTATATCCAACATTTGATTATTACCAGAAATTGTAATTTTAGAACTACGATCGCAATCTTGGTCAATTGAAATACTAAACCCTCCGTTCTCATCTGTTTGGGTATAATAATTTTGATTATTCAGATGGATGTTAATATTCTGCTTTGAATAAGGCGTTTTAAAATAAGACTTAATGGTATTGGCAAAATGTGTGAGCTTACCCACATTCTCCTTCCTATTATGATGTTTTCCCGAGCATATAGATCCTTCTATGTAAGTATGCTTACTATTAAAGTTTATGATGATCAACTGCCAAACAACATACATACTAAGCTATTTTAAGAATATCAACTCATTTTGAAAACTGAAACTACACTGTGTTTTTCTATTTGATTTAGTGTCTATTTATTCGATCGTTTAATACTTTTAATTAAAGAAACGCCAAGATAAATTGCTGATATAATACCTGCAATTCCGGGTAAAGAATAACCATTTACTATAGGTGGAACTTTTAAAGCCCAAAGCAACGATGAGCCAAGAAATAATGAAGCGGATAGCAATCCAAGAACAATACGATTTACAGACTCCTCTAGATTTCTGTGTTCCAGATTTACCTCAAAATTGTCACTGCCTGCTTTTCTAAAGAATTTCTCCAATGCCTTTGGAACCAAATCAACTATTCGCTCCCAGTGGTTTATATTCTTCATAGCCCTTTTTAGCAAAGCTTGTGGGGCATACCTACGTTTTATTATCTTATAATGGTAGTTTTTAAATAAAACTACGATGTTAAAATCTGGGTTTAATAATCTCGAAGAGCCTTCGAGTAGCATCACCACCCTAAGGAGATTCGACATACTAGCTGGAAGTATCAAATGGTATTGATGAATAATTGAGGTGCACTCTTCTACAGAAGCACTCATATCAAATTCATTTAAAGGGAGATCAATGTATTTATTGATGAATTCTTCAATTTGACTACTTAACTCATCATAGTCAATGTCTTTAGGAATAGAACACATATCCAATATGGTATTTCTAATATGTTCGGTATCCTTTTGTGCAACTCCAATAATTAATTCTTCAAGTATATCGTTTGTTTTAGCATCCACTTTGGCAACCATACCACAGTCTATAATACCAAGAGAGCCATCTTCGCGAACAAATAAATTTCCAGGATGTGGGTCGGCATGATAGAAACGATCTCTGAACATCATTTCCATAAAAACATCAGCACTCTCTTCTGTAAAATCTGTTTTTTGTTCAGGTGTCCATTCCAAATCAGCAACCTCAGGCAATGGTACTCCATCTAGAAAAGACATGGTTAACACTGTTTTACCGGAGCATTGCTTAAAAGCTTCAGGAAAAACTACTCTGTCATCTTCTTCAAAATTATCTGTGAAGCGAATTATATTTTTTAATTCTTTATTAAAATCCAACTCGTCGAGCATACTCTGCTTAAACTGTCGGATAAATGCCGCTGGCTGAAAGGCTTTAAGTGGTCCTCCATGCTTTTGTGCTAGTGAAGCAAGCGTTGTCATTATGTCTAAATCAGCAATAATAGTTCTTTCAATATCATCATGCATGACTTTAACTACTACACTCTCCCCTGTTTTTAACTTTGCCGTATGCACCTGAGCAATAGAAGCAGATGCTATGGCTTCAGTGCTAAAGTCGTCAAATAGCTCATCAACTGAATTAATTCCGAATTCATCCTTAATACGTTTACTTACTTGTTCAATATTATCAGCCGGGGTCGAAGACTGGAGTTTAGCAAGTTCATTAGCTATGGGCTCACCGACTAAATCTGCACGTGTACTTAAAATCTGGCCTAGCTTTATAAATGTTGTACCTAATTCAAGAAAGGCCAATCGTATACGCTCTTCTGTAGATAAGTCTTGAGAGTATTTGTGTTTATCTGATTTAACAAGCTTCTTTATCCAGTCTGATTTACTCTGGCTGAGCCAATCGGCAATGCCGTATTTAACTAATATTGAAATTATTTCTTTTAAGCGATCTTTACTTTCAATAGAAGTTTTTATTGCCGTCATAATAAATGGTATTAGGATTTTAGATGATTGATTTAATTGAAATAACTTTCTTCAACAATAAGTTTAACAAGAGTACCTTCTTTTAGCTTACTTGTTGGGTTCATACCAT
Source organism: Saccharicrinis aurantiacus (assembly GCF_947489045.1). Taxonomy (NCBI): domain Bacteria; kingdom Pseudomonadati; phylum Bacteroidota; class Bacteroidia; order Marinilabiliales; family Marinilabiliaceae; genus Saccharicrinis; species Saccharicrinis aurantiacus. Next base: position 259,278 of record NZ_CANLCN010000003.1, on the reverse strand, counting down.
TTATAAATGCGATAAGGTCACTTGAAATTACACAATTATAACGTTTACAAATTTGATCAAATGTTTCATCAGCTTTACTTTCAACTACACGTATTAGCTGTTTCTTTATTGTACTTTTTTCTTTGTCGGTAAGCGGATGAAAACTTAGAACAGAACGCTTAAGTTCATCTTCGGCTGATTTAGGACCGATACCAATAACTTTGAATATTTTACCATCCATCTTTAGCCAAAGCGTATGGATATACATTTGTTTTTTGTCTGATTTATCAAGATAAGAAACTAAATAGCCATCGTAATTATTTATTTTAGAATGGTCTGAAAAAATTGGTTTTACCCCATGTTCTTTCTCAATACCAGCAATAAATTCTTCGGCAAGTGCTTGGGGCGACTTAGATGCATCATCTAAACCTAAGAACAATGCAGCACTTTGGTCTTTATTCATCCCATTTACTGAGGTAGGCTTATTTTCGGTATGCCAATCATCTGGAAACTGAAAAGAAAAGTTCATTGTAGGATGAATGAATGTGTTATCCAGAAAAAGACCTTTCTCAGGGTTTACACCAAACAATAAAGAATTCAATGGCTGAGGGAAGTTACTTGAAACTTTATCTTTAATTTCCCAATCTAACTTCGCTGAAGTTTTTGTTATGCTTTCTAATCTATCGGGAGTATATGGGTGATCATTAAAATAACCTTTTGTTTCTTTCTGACTGGTTAATATCTCCATCGACTTTGAAAGTCTAAGTAAAATAGATTTCATTGCATCTGGATCATATCCTGCTTTGGAAGCAAGTGTAACACCTTCTTCATCAGCTTCCTTTTCGTGAGATCGACTATACGAAGCCAGCAGAAGACTATTACTTGTAGCAATTGGTGCAGTTAATATTCGGCCTATATCTTCGTTAATTACCTGGCCCACAATCCTTCCTGGCAATTCTAGTAATTTTGGCAAAATACTATTACCCATTTGCTTTACTGAATGCCTGTTTTGAGCATGTATAATTTCATGGGCCATTACACAGGCTAACTCATCTTCATTTACAATTATTGATAAAATACCTCTGGTAACGTAAACATAACCACCGGGAGTCGCAAAAGCATTTGGAATAGGATCATCGACTACATAAAATTTATACTCGAACAAAGATTTATCAAGGTGAGAAACTAAACGCTGTCCGATAGATGCGATATATTCTGTAAGCTCATCATCATTATAGATGCCCATTTCAGCTTCAACAGATTTGGCGCTCTCAGCTCCTAACATTTTATCAATTTCTAAACTTTGAGCACTTGCGCTAATTAGTGAATAGCAAAAAACTATCAGAAATATGCTGAATTCCTTCATATGAACGATTATATAATTTAGTTGGTACGCTTCTAGTTTGAAACATAGTTTTAATAAGAATGTTCAGCATCAACTCTTAGATGCTTCCCAATAAGTTTGATGATTTTCAATTATTTAAGAGTTATTCTCAATCCCTCACTATAAAGACTTATAACTCCCTATTTAAATTCTAATAATATGCTTATATTAAACATGTAAAATAAACATTATGGAAAAGCACCTATTCTCTTTCTTTCTTTTTATACTTATTTCCATTAATGCCAATTCGCAAGTATTAATATCTCTTTTACTCGGAGATAAATTGAATAGTGATAAGATTGAATTCGGTATAGATGGAGGATTCAACTATTCAACACTACATGGAATTGAATCTGGAAGTTATGCTAGTGATCTATTTTTAGGTTTTTATTTTGATTTTAAGCAAAGAAATCCCAATTGGATTTTACATACTGGAGTTCAGGTTAAATCAAGTGTAGGTGCAGACGAGGTTCCTTATAACTACATTGAAAACGAGGAGATCAGTGCAATATTAGAAGGAACTAAATATAGAAAAGAGATTAGTTACTTCTATGTACCTTTTACTGTAAAGTATCGTTTTTTGACACTTTTTAATGTTGAGGCTGGAGTACAATTAGGTCTTATGCATGGTGCAACTGACACCTATAAATATAAACCTCCAGAAGGAGGTAAATTAACTTACGAACTTGATGCAAAACATCAAGTTAAAAAGTTAGATGCGGGATATTTAGTTGGCATAGGTTCAAAGCTGAGTAAAGAAAATAAAAGTATGCAATGTGGAATTAAATACTATCGAGGCTTTATTGATATTGATGCTCAGAACATCACATCAGGTACTTATAATTCGTCTATTTATCTGTATTGCAGCATACCAATTGGAGCTAAAAAAGCAGAGAAATCTGCTGCAAAAAATAAGCTTCCTTAATAGAGCACAAATCCTTAAATATTCTACTATTTAAGGATTTGTGCTTTAATTAATAAACAGACAAACTACTCTTCAATTTCAATCATTTTAAATGGTAAACCAATGATCGACTGATAATCTTCACCAGCCTCAAACATATCTTCGTCATCTTCTTCGTAGAACCAATTTACTTCAATAGAAGAGTTCTTTTTATGTATTAATTCTAATTTTTTGAATATATCAAGTAAACATTTAGATGAAGAAGTATTAAAGTATTCTAATTGAACATTAACTGCAATTTCACTTACTTCTGTTGATGCAAGATTCTCCAACCAATCAATTAGCGGCTTGTAAAACTCAATTGAATTTTCTGGTATTGAACGTCCTTTTATTTCTATTACTCCATTTTCTCCATCAAACCTTACATACGGTGTTTTGGGTGTTCCTTCTCTTTTAATTGCTTCCATATTGGTTTATAATCAATGGTGTTTAGCTAATGTAAACATCAAGTGAAAAAAATATATTTTTGTTATTGTACTTGTAAAAATAATAATCTAATTTATTTCCTGTTTTTCTAACTATATCTAGCATTCCCAAACCTCCACCTCCTTTATCTGAAAACTCTCCATTACTAAGAATATCTATATAAAGCATTTTTATTTCAGCTTCAGTTAGTGAATTAACCTGATCTATTCGGTCTTTAATGACTGTTATCTTATTTTTATTAACAAAATTTCCTGTTGATATTCTATAATAAGGACCATCTTGACTCAAAATAATAATACCAAAATTATCTTTTTGCTTAAAGTCTAATTCTGATGGAGCTTTATCTACATGGTGAAATAAATTTTGAAGACATTCTACGAATACATTGTAAACTTTTTTACGAACTCGATTCTTTTCATTTTTAAGATTTAAGCTTTTCTCAATTGTATTTAGAACATCCGTAATAATATTAGGGGTGATAGAACCGTTAAAGTTTAAAATCACATCACCATCTAATTTATCTTTATACCATTCTGCTATATCAAAGTTCATATAAGTAAATAGGATTATTGGCAAATATATAACATCTTTAACAAAATATCTTTACATTTTCTAATTATTAAGTTATATTCCTCCTCCTTCTGAATATAAAAGATCCCGTGGTTTAAACTGTACAATTTTAGAATCGGGTTTAATAGTATTAGTCACCCATACATTACCTCCCACAACAGAACCTTTTCCAATTGTGATTCTGCCCAAAATAGTTGCTTGTGCATAAATAACCACGTTATCTTCAACAATAGGATGCCTTGCAATTCCTTTAATTGGATTTCCATCATCATCAAGAGGAAAGCTTTTTGCACCTAATGTAACTCCTTGGAAAAGCTTCACATTTTTACCTATAATAGAAGTAGCTCCAATCACAACGCCTGTTCCATGATCAATTGTGAAGGATTCATCTATTTGGGCTTGCGGATGGATATCAATTCCTGTCTCTGAGTGTGCCATTTCAGAAATAATTCGAGGAATTATAGGTACACCAATTGACAATAAAGCATGTGCCATTCGATAATTTGATATTGCCCTTATTGCTGGATAACAAAAAATAACTTCTCCCTTGCTTTTGGCTGCAGGATCACCAACAAACGCCACATCAACATCAGTAATTAATAATCTTCTAATTTCAGGAAGTTGAGCAATAAATTTAACTGCTAAATCATATGCATTTTTCTTGTTATTAATCAAGGCTTCTTCATCGTTGGCATCACATGCAAAGCATAAGCCTGCTAAAATTTGAGTATTCAATACCTCAAATAACCTTTCGGTATTTACTCCAACATAATAATTTATACTCTCACTACGAACGGGCGAATCTCCAAAATATCCTGGAAATATAATTTCTCTAAATAAATTAACAGCCTCAGCTAATTTATCACTTGACGGCATAGGGTGCTCATAGTAATGCGTATGGCATACCTCGCGGTAAGATTCTTCTGATGTTAATTCCTTTATTGTTTTTTGTAAAATTGTGGGGTATCTAAATGCGGTCATTTTACTATAGGTCTTATATTAATATTCTCAATTTTTTCAATTGCATTCTTTATACGTTGTTTACCTGAACCACTTATAATCTCATATCGCAATCCTAAAGAATCTAGGATTGATTGATATTCATCGAACAAGTAATCTCTTTTATGTCCATTCTCTCTAACATTATCCTTTTTCCAGTCAATGTCAGGTTTACACAAAAGATATAAATCAACGGGCCTTTTTTCATACTCTCTATTAAACCACGATGGTATTTTATGATAAACCTGCTCAAACCAAACCTTTGTTATTTCAAGAAATGTATCAAAAAAAAGAATACGATTCTCATTAAGATGGTTATCATAGGAATCTATTTGATGATTAGCAATATATTCAACATCTTCGTATTTATAAGGTCTTCCAAGATTCTCTACATAAAACCTTGCATATTCCTCGATACATATACCGTCATATATTTTAGACAACTCTTTTGTTAGTGTTGTTTTTCCAACAGATTCTGGTCCTGTAATTACAATCTTTACTCCCATTTAGTTAAGTAGCTTATTGTACTCTTTAGGGTTATTTAGTAGCTCAATAGCTTTAGTATAGGCTTCTATTGAAGGATTAACCACTTCAAAATATTGTACGGTATCCCAAAGATTTCGTGCAATTAAGGCTTTTATCTGCATTTTCATTAAGCTTTCAGATTTTTTCAATCCTTTTTCATCAAACTTAATTTCAGAATCTGAAGCTTCTTTTATTAAAGCATCCATTAAAGGTTGCCCTACTTTAAATCTATCATTAAACTCAATAAAAGTATTGTATTCTGTTTCTAAGTCTGCTCTATGATTATCAATGTAATCTAAAATAAAACGATTTAATACACCAAATGCTATAATATCTCTGTAATAACTTGAAAATCCTGATGTATCCATAGCTACAAAAATATCGGGCATAATTCCCCCTCCACCATATACTAAACGCTTATTATTGGTAAAGTATTCTTCAGATTTGTTTAACTTGATACTATCTTCCTCATATCCCTCACCATGCTCAAGTCTTTCATAAACTTCTAATGAGTAATCTTTTTTGTTTCCTTTTGTATAAGGCTTTTGAATACTACGACCCGAAGGCGTAAAATATTTAGCAATAGTTAATCTCATCATTGATCCATCCTGCAAGTTTAAGGGTCTTTGAACTAATCCTTTTCCGAAACTTCGTCTGCCGATAATTACTGCTCTGTCCCAATCCTGCAGAGCCCCTGAAACAATTTCACTTGCTGATGCACTTCCTTCATCAATTAATACAGCAACTCTTCCTTTCTTAAACTCTCCTTTAGAGTTTGAGAAGCTTTCTTGTTTTGGGCTTGTTCGTCCTTCAGTATAAACAATTAGCTTTTTAGATTCCAAAAATTCATTAGATACATCGATAGCTGCACTTAAATAACCTCCAGGATTTCCTCTTAAATCCAAAATAAGGTTTTTCATACCTTGTGAATTTAACTCGTTTAAAGCCGCTAAAAATTCTGAATGCGTAGTAGCCGAAAACTGATTGATCTTTGCATATCCAATAGTTGGAGTAGCCATATAATAAGCTTCGACACTATGAATAGGAATTTTATCCCGAACAACAGTAAAGCTAATTAAATCCTTCACCCCTCGCCTCTTGACTTTTAAAATAACTTTAGTTCCTTTTTTACCTTTTAAATACTTAAAGACATCGCTATTTTTAAGGCCTATACCAGCCACATCGTCTCCATCAATATTTACAATTCTATCGCCAGCAACAATTCCAACCTTTTCAGATGGTCCTCCTGAAATTGGAGCTACTACCATAAGTGTATCATTAAAAATATTGAATTGAACACCAATTCCCTCAAAGCTCCCGTCCAGTGGCTCATTTAATTTAGAAACTTCCTCTTTCGATAAATAATCAGAATGAGGATCAAGTTCACTTAGCATACCTACAATGGCATCTTCAGCCAATTGGTCGTTGTTTACTGAATCGACATAAAATGTTGAAATTAGCTTGTAAGCTAATTGAACCTTTTGAAGTTCTTTAGTTTGAGAAAAACTTACCTGATTAAACGGTATCGTAATTAATAAAAGAACAAAAAGTTTGAGTTTAATATTCATGATGTTTGTATAATTTCATATGAAGGATTGACTATCCAATATTTAAGACAAATATGCTTTATATATGGATTATAAACAAAAAAAGGCCGGATTAGTTCCGGCCTCTTTACTTATATTATGTATATATTATTCCCACTCAATAGTTGCTGGTGGCTTAGAGCTAATATCATAAACTACTCTATTAACACCTTTAACCTTATTAATTATATCATTAGAAACTTTAGCAAGGAATTCATATGGCAAATGTACCCAATCAGCTGTCATACCATCTGTTGACGAAACTGCTCTTAGTGCTACAACCTTCTCATATGTACGTTCATCTCCCATTACACCAACAGAATTAACTGGTAACAACATTACTCCCGCTTGCCAAACTTCATCGTATAAATCATTATCCTTTAATCCTTGGATAAAAATATGATCAACCTCTTGAAGAATATCAACTTTCTCTTGAGTAATATCTCCTAAAATACGAATGGCTAAACCAGGACCTGGAAATGGATGACGTCCTAATAACGATGGAGAAATACCCATTGCTTTACCTACTCTACGTACTTCATCTTTAAATAAAAGATTTAAAGGTTCAACTACCTTTAATTCCATATCATCAGGTAATCCGCCTACATTATGATGAGATTTAATAGTTGCAGATGGCCCATTTACTGATACCGATTCTATTACATCAGGATATATAGTACCTTGACCCAACCATTTTACACCGTTTATTTTACTAGCCTCAGCATCAAAAGTCTCAATAAAAACTCGTCCAATAATCTTACGTTTAGTTTCTGGATCAGAAACTCCGGCAAGTTCATCTAAAAAGGCTTTTTTAGCATCAACACCAATAACATTTAAACCCATATGCTTATATGAATCTAAAACATTATCGTATTCATTTTTACGCAATAATCCGTTATCAACAAAGATGCATGTTAAGTTATCGCCAATAGCTTTATGTAATAAAACACCTGCTACTGTTGAATCAACGCCTCCTGATAAACCTAAAACAACTTTATCGTCACCAAGCTTCTTTTTTAAGCTATCAACTGTAGATTCAACAAATGAACTCGGTGTCCAATCTTGTGAACATCCACATATTGAAACAATAAAGTTATGAAGAATTGTAGCTCCATCTGTAGAATGATAAACCTCAGGATGAAATTGCATCGCATAGGTAGTTTCACCTTCAATTTTGTAGGCTGCTACATTAACATCGGCAGTACTTGCAATAATTTTATAGCTATCAGGTAAATTAACGATGGTATCACCATGAGACATCCAAACTTGTGAATCATCAGGTACACCAGTCATTAACTCATTGGCTTTATCAATAAACCCTAAGTTTGCTCTACCATACTCACGTGTATTTGAAGCTTTAACTTCACCACCATAATTATGAGCCAAATATTGTGCTCCAAAACAAACACCTAAAAGAGGCATTTTTCCTTTAATCTGATCTAAATTTGGCTTTGGTGATTTTTCATCTCTTACACTGTAAGGGCTGCCTGAAAGAATAACTCCTTTAACAGACTCATCCATTTCCGGAATTGAGTGATAAGGATGTATCTCACAATAAACATTGATTTCTCTAACCCTACGGGCAATTAATTGGGTATACTGTGACCCAAAATCAAGAATAATAATTTTCTCCTGCATTAATCTGAGGCTTAATGATTATTTGACTAATAAAATTGCCGCAAAGATAGATTAATTAAGTGAAAATATGATGGCTTATTACTGAATTGTTTTCAGCACTACTAAGAATTAATTATTTTACTGAAAACACAGAACCTTCAGTGGCAAGATAAGTATTGGAGAAGGTTTCTTTAGCCTCCTTAAGAAATGGAGTAAGATTCTTATATCGTGAAGAAAAATGCCCAATTATTAATTGTTTTACATTTGCTTCTTTAGCAATTTTAGCAGCTTGCTCAGCTGTAGAATGATAGGTCTTTTTTGCCAGATGTGATTTATCACTTAAGAATGTTGACTCATGATATAATAAATCGACTTCCTTTAGCTTCTCAGTTATCTGTGGTTTATAACGAGTATCTGTACAAAAAGCATATGACCTTGGCTTGATTGATGGCAATGTAATATCATTATTTAAGAGAAGTTCTCCTGATTTTGCAGTAAAATCTGCCCCTCTTTTAATACTAACCATCTCCTTAATTGAAGGTTCGTGCTTAAAAACAAATTCCTTCCTTAATTTAAGTTCAGTGGGCTTTTCTCTGAAAATAAAACCAACAGTTGGTATTCTGTGTTTCAAAGGGATAGTTTCAACCTCAATAGTTTTATCAGAATATATTATCTCTGATCCTTTAGTATTGATGGAGCTAAAAATAACTTTAAAAGGTAAATCTGTACAGAAGTAATGTAATTGAGGAGTCATCATTCGCTCTAAATCTTCATGGGCGAATATCTGAAGATCTTTAGTTCTTCCTAACAAGCCTAATGTTGATATTAAACCAATTAAGCCAAAGCAATGATCTCCATGTAAATGGGAAATAAAGATCTGATTAATCTTTGATAAATTAATCTTATTACGGCGCAGTTGCATTTGTGTACCTTCACCGCAATCTATCAAAAAAAACCGCTCAGATGCATTGAGCACTTGAGCGGTTGGATATCTTTCTGATGTTGGTAATGCTGAATTGCTACCTAAAATAGTTACAGAAAATGTTTTCGACATAAATAAATTTAGTCAATAGCTTTACGCATTATTTCTATTCCATTTTCGATATCAGGAGCAATTGTTAAAACCGAATCTAGTTGTGAAACCGAAATTAATCGCTCCACAGCTGGTTGTAATCCTGTTAAAACAAATACTCCATCAGCATTTTTACATAATCTATTAGCTACTAGAATAGCACTTAATCCTGATGAATCACAATAACTTGATTTAGATAAATCGAGAACAATATTCTTTTCTCCATTACCTGACAATAAAACTAGTTCAGATTTTAAAGAGGGAGCAACATGAGTATCAAGCTTCTCCTTTTGCATCTGAATTTGCGTAAAACCATCTAATTTATCAATTTGAAAATCCATATAAAGATCTATTTAAGTGCTACATTCTAAAAATTAAATTATTTCTTCTCGTCAGCCTCCATTTGATCTTTTAGAGCCTGTAAGCTTGAAATATCGCCTAAAGTAGTCTTTTCTAAATTATCTTTCAACTTCTTAACACCTTTTTTAGTAGTTTTTACTTCAGTTGCTCTTTCTGAATCATCAGCAGCTTTTTTAGCGTCTTCGAAAGTTCTTGAATGGGAAAGAATTATACGCTTAGATGCTTTATTAAACTCAATTACTTTGAAATCTAATTTTTCATCAACTTTCGCATTAGAATTATCCTCTTTAGTTAAGTGACGTGGAGTTGCAAAACCTTCAACACCATAAGGAAGAGCTATTACAGCACCTTTGTCGAATAACTCAACAATTGTTCCTTCGTGTACAGAATCAACTGTAAATAAAGTTTCGAATACATCCCAAGGATTCTCTTCTAATTGCTTATGTCCTAAGCTTAATCTTCTGTTTTCTTTGTCGATTTCTAATACAACAACCTCTACTTCTTCACCTATAGAAGTGAATTCTGCTGGATGCTTAATTTTCTTAGTCCAAGAAAGGTCTGAAATATGGATTAATCCATCAATACCTTCTTCGATTTCAACAAATACTCCGAAGTTTGTGAAGTTACGTACTTTTGCTTTATGCTTAGAGTTTACAGCATAAACCTCTTCAATTTTCTCCCATGGATCAGTTTTTAATTGTTTGATACCAAGAGACATTTTACGCTCGTCGCGATCTAAAGTTAAGATAGTTGCTTCAACAGCTTCTCCTACTTTTAAGAAATCTTGAGCTGAACGTAAGTGTTGTGACCATGACATTTCTGAAACGTGGATAAGACCTTCTACACCCGGAGCAATTTCAACAAATGCACCATAGTCAGCCATAACAACAACTTTACCGTTTACTTTATCTCCAACTTTAAGCTCTGAATCTAAAGCATCCCAAGGATGAGAAGTTAATTGTTTTAATCCTAAAGCGATACGTTTTTTCTCGTCATCAAAGTCTAAGATTACAACGTTTAATTTTTGGTCTAATTGTACAATCTCCTCTGGATGAGAAACACGTCCCCATGAAAGATCTGTAATATGGATAAGACCGTCAACACCACCAAGGTCGATAAATACACCATAAGAAGTGATGTTTTTAACAGTACCTTCAAGTACTTGACCTTTCTCTAATTTAGAGATAATATCTTTTTTCTGTTGCTCAAGTTCAGCCTCGATAAGCGCTTTATGAGATACAACAACATTTTTGAATTCTGGGTTAATTTTAACCACTTTGAATTCCATAGTTTTACCTACGTACATATCGTAGTCACGGATAGGCTTCACATCAATTTGTGATCCTGGTAAGAAAGCCTCAATTCCGAATACATCTACAATCATACCACCTTTAGTACGACATTTGATGTAACCTTTGATTACTTCGTCGTTTTCTAAAGCAGCATTAACTCTATCCCAAGAACGTAAAGCACGTGCTTTTTTATGAGAAAGAACTAATTGACCTTTTTTGTCTTCTTGACTCTCTACGTAAACCTCAACTTTATCGCCAATAGCTAATTCAGGGTTATAACGAAATTCGTTTCTACTAATGATACCATCAGATTTGAAACCAATATTAATTACAACTTCTCTTTTAGTTAATGCGATAACTTCACCTTCGATTACTTCTTTTTCAGAAATAGTTGAAAGTGTTTTGTCGTACATTTCCTCTAATTCTGATACAGAAGTAGATCCTACAACATCACCTTGCTCGAATAAATCCCAATCAAAATTGGCATCTGAAGTTCCAGCTACTTTTTCATTTAATTCACTCATTTGAAATTCAATTAATTACTAGTTGTTAGACATTATATTGCTTAAAATCGAGCGCAAAATTAGTAAATATTTTGCAGATTCTAACATTATACACATTTTTTTTGATCACATAGCCTAAGTATAATCAATATGTTACCAATAAAAGTTATTCTTTAATCTCCTTTATTTTTGAATCATTATTATAATAGAGATTAATTTTTACCTAAAATTATTTACTTTTGGGCTTTGTTGACTATTATGTGTAGTTGATAAGGAATTTAATTTAGTTGATGTACAATATTAACTAAATAGTTATCCTTAATGCTATTTTAGCATTTTACTTTATTAATGATGATTTTAACTCAAAAGACTATAACAAGATGAAGATTTCTATTGTAGGAACTGGCTACGTTGGACTTGTTTCAGGAACCTGCTTCGCTGATGTTGGTGTAAGTGTAACATGTGTTGACATAGATAATAAAAAGATTGAGAACCTTAAAAAAGGTATTATTCCTATTTATGAGCCGGGTTTGGAAGATATGGTTCATAACAATATTGAAAAAGGTAGGCTTAATTTTACTACAAGTTTGAAAGATTCTCTAGATCAAACTGATGTCATTTTTATTGCTGTAGGTACACCACCTGACGAAGATGGCAGTGCTGATCTTAAATATGTACTTGAAGTAGCACGCCAAGTTGGTAGAAATATGAATAACTACCTAGTTGTTGTTACCAAAAGTACTGTACCTATTGGAACTGCAAATAAGGTTAAAGCTGCCATAAGTGATGAATTAGAGAAAAGAGGTGTCGAAATTGATTTCGATGTTGCCTCTAATCCTGAATTCTTAAAAGAAGGAAATGCAATTCAAGATTTCCTAAAACCGGATAGAATTGTAGTGGGTACTGAAAGCGAAAAAGCTGAGGAAACCATGAAACGTTTATATAAGCCATTTTTGTTAAACGGTCATCCAATTATTTTTATGGATATACCTTCTGCTGAAATGACAAAATATGCTGCTAACTCAATGCTTGCTACAAAAATTAGCTTTATGAATGATATGGCCAATTTATGTGAGATTGTGGGTGCCGATATTACTTCAGTAAGAAAAGGTATTGGATCTGATGCTCGCATTGGAAATAAGTTTATATATGCTGGTGCCGGATATGGTGGATCTTGTTTCCCTAAGGACGTTAAGGCTATTATAAAAACAGCCAATAACAATGGATACGATCTTAGGTTATTGCAGGCTGTAGAAGCTGTAAATGAATCTCAGAAACATGTTTTGGTTTCAAAAATAAAAGAACAATTTGGGAGTAACTTAAGTGGTAAGACTTTTGCAATGTGGGGTCTTTCATTTAAGCCAAAGACTGATGACATGCGTGAAGCACCATCATTAGTAGTAATTGATGAGTTAATAAAAATGGGAGCCAAAGTAAAAGCATATGATCCCGTTGCACAGGAAGAAGCAGAGAGAATATTAGGTGATACAATTGAGTATGGTAAAGATCAATATGATGTATTAATCGACTCTGATGCTTTAATTGTAATTACTGAATGGCCTGAATTTAGAATTCCTAATTTTAAAGTACTTGAAAAACTATTAAGTACTAAAGTGATTTTTGATGGAAGAAATATTTACGACCCTGAAGATGTTGTAAGTAATGGATTTACCTATCATAGCATTGGTCGAAAAGTAATCAATGCCTAAAAATTTGTTAATGGTGCTTTGATTCCTTCAGAGCACCATTTTTTCAATTAGAATAAATTATCAACTACAAAATAAATAATGAAAAGAATTCTTGTTACAGGCGGTGCTGGATTTATAGGTTCACACTTGTGTGAAAGATTATTAAATGAAGGAAATGAGGTTATTTGCCTCGATAATTATTTTACTGGCAGTAAAACAAACGTCATTCATTTACTTGATAATCCCTTCTTTGAGCTAGTAAGGCATGATGTTACCCACCCTTATTTTATTGAAGTTGATGAAATTTACAACCTTGCTTGTCCAGCCTCTCCTATTCACTACCAACACAATTCAATAAAAACCATTAAAACTTCAGTGATGGGCGCTATTAATATGCTAGGTCTTGCCAAGCGTATTAATGCAAAAATATTACAAGCCTCTACTTCTGAAGTATACGGTGATCCGGATATCCATCCACAAACTGAGGATTATTGGGGAAATGTTAATCCAATAGGTATTAGATCGTGTTATGATGAAGGTAAAAGATGTGCTGAAAGTTTGTTTTTTAATTATCACGACCAAAATGATGTTGCCATCAAGGTAATTAGAATATTCAACACCTATGGTCCAAGAATGAATCCCAACGACGGTAGAGTAGTTTCAAATTTTATAGTACAAGCACTAAAAGGTGAAGAAATTACTATCTTTGGAGATGGCCAACAAACAAGAAGCTTTCAGTTTGTTGATGATTTAGTTGAAGGGATGATTAGAATGATGAATTCTAAACCTGACTTTTTAGGCCCAGTGAATATTGGTAACCCTAATGAATTTACCATGTTAGAATTAGCTCAACAAATTATAAAATTGACTAATTCAACATCTAAATTAACTTATTTACCTTTACCTACTGATGATCCTACACAAAGGCAACCTGATATTAGTTTAGCACAGAAAGAGCTTAATGGGTGGGAACCTAAGGTTCAGCTTAATGAAGGTCTTATAAAAACTATTAATTATTTTGATAATTTACTTAGTAAATAAATTATGACCAAAATATTAGTAACTGGCGGAAACGGTCAGCTAGGAAATAGCATTAATTCAATTAAAGATAAATTTAGTAACCTAGAAATTACTTTTACGGATATTGATAGTTTAGATATTTGCAATATTGATGACGTAGAAAAATTTGTTCAACAAAATAAATTTCAATATATAGTTAATTGTGCAGCATATACAGCTGTTGATAAAGCAGAATCGGAAGAGAACTTAGCTACAAAGATTAATGCCTCTGCGGTTGAAAATCTTGCTATTGTAGCAAAAAACAATAATTGCAAGTTGATAAATGTATCAACAGATTATGTTTTCGATGGAAATGCTCATAAACCATATATCGAGGACGACAATACTGAACCTACATCAGTTTATGGTAAAACAAAACTTAAAGGAGAGCAGTTAGCATTCGCATCAAAAGCGGAATGCATTAATATTCGAACCTCGTGGTTATATTCAGAGTTTGGTAACAACTTTGTGAAAACAATGATAAAACTGGGCACTGAAAGAGATCAATTGGGTATAGTTTGGGATCAGATTGGAACACCAACTTATGCTGTTGATTTAGCCAAAGCTATATTAGATATTATTGAAAGTACATCTTCTGGTGAAAAAGAATTTCAATCGGGTATATATCATTATAGCAACGAAGGTGTTGCAAGTTGGTACGATTTTACAATCAACATCCATCAAATATATGGCATCAATTGCGACGTTAGTCCAATTGAAACAAAAGAGTACCCAACACCTGCACCTCGCCCTTGCTATAGTGTATTAAACAAGGCGAAAATTAAAAACGTTTATTCAATAACTATCCCGCATTGGCGAAATAGTTTAGAACGTTGTATTGAAAGTATAAAAGCGGAACAATAGATATAAATTAAAACAACTATCAAAAATGGAAAACCAAGATGTATTAAGTTTGGTAACCGAAAAAGCCAATCAATGGCTTTTGGGCAATTATAACGAAGAAACTAAAAACGAAGTAAAAGCCCTACTTGAGAATGAAGACAAATCTGACCTTATCGATGCATTCTATAAAGATTTAGAATTTGGAACAGGTGGTTTAAGAGGAATTATGGGTTCTGGTTCTAATCGTATGAATATTTATACTGTTGGAGCTGCAACACAAGGTTTAGCGAATTACTTAAACGCTCAATTTTCAGATCTTGATGAAATCAAGGTAGTTATTGGTCACGATTGTAGAAACAATAGTCGTTTATTCACTGATATTTCTGCAAAAATTTTATCTGCAAATGGTATTAAAGCATTAGTATTTGATGATTTACGCCCTACTCCAGAAATTTCATACGTAATTAGAGAGTTTGGATGTCAAAGTGGTATTATCATTACTGCATCACACAATCCTAAAGAGTACAATGGTTACAAAGCCTATTGGAACGATGGAGGTCAAATGATTGCTCCGCATGATACAAATGTAATTGATGAAGTTAAAAAGATTGCTTCTGTTGACGATATCAAATTCGAAGATACCAACAATCTAATTGAAATTTTAAGTTCAGAAGTTGACGATAAATATATTGAGAAAGTAAAATCTATTTCACTAGATACAGGTGCTATTGAGCGTCAGAAAGACCTTAAGATTGTATACACTCCGATACATGGTACTGGTGTTAAATTAATTCCTGATGCTTTACGCAGCTATGGTTTTACTAACATTATAAACATTCCTGAACAAGATGTTGTTAGTGGCGATTTCCCTACTGTTATTTCTCCAAACCCTGAAGAGCCTGAGGCTTTGGCAATGGCAGTTAACAAAGCCAAAGAAATTGACGCTGACTTAGTAATGGCTTCAGATCCTGATGCCGATCGTTTAGGTGTAGCTTGTAAAAACGATAAAGGTGAGTTTATTTTATTAAACGGTAACCAAACAGCTCTTCTATTAACGTGGTACATGGTACAACGTTGGAAAGAAAACAACCTATTAACAGGGAAAGAATTTATTGTAAAAACCATTGTAAGTACTGAATTAATCAAAGAAATTGCTATCAAAAATGATATCGAATACTTTGATGTATATACTGGCTTTAAATGGATTGCAGCTAAAATTCTTGAATTAGAAGGAAAGAAAAAATATATCTGTGGTGGTGAAGAAAGCTATGGTTTCTTACCTGGAGATTATGTTCGCGATAAAGATGCTGTTGCTTCTTGTGCAATGTTTGCAGAAATTGCTGCATGGGCAAAAGACTCTGGCGTTACTTTATTTGAACTATTGCAAAACATTTACCTTGAGTATGGTTACTCAAAAGAGAAAATGATTTACATTGTTCGTAAAGGAAAATCAGGAGCTGACGAGATTCAACAAATCATGAAGGATTTAAGAGAAAACCCTCCAACAGAATTAGCTGGTTCACGTATGTCAATAGTTAAAGATTACGGTGTTCTTAAAGCTTATAATAAGATTGAAGGAACTGAAGAAGCTATTGATTTACCTGTTACAAGTAATGTATTACAGTTTTACACTGAAGATGGCTCTAAAATTAGTGTTCGTCCATCAGGTACAGAGCCTAAAATTAAGTTCTATTTTGAGGTTCGTGGTGAAATGAATTCAAGAGAAGAATATTACTCAGCAGATGCAAAAGCTGAAACCAAGATTCAAGCAATTGTTAAAGATTTAAAAATTGACTAATCCTCAATTTTAAATTATTCTATAAAGGATGTTCTTAATTGAACATCCTTTTTTTGTAGCCAATTAGATCAAATGCATAATCCTAAATGTAAAAAGGCACAATCTCTTTCGAAATTATGCCTCTCCCTATTTTATTTCCTAAACTTATTTATCTGCCAGCTCAGTATTCCGTATTTTATAAACTTTCTTATCCTGAGATTCATAATGCGTTCTCATTAATAAGTCCATTGTAATTCCTGTAGTTATAATCTGAAAACCTCCAAATAAAAATATAATTCCAACAAAAATAATCGGACGCCCCCATATATCGTCACCCATTATCTTTAATACCAATAGATACATTAATATTACTATACCTATAAAAACAGCTTTTACACCTATAGAACCTAATAAATGCATTGGTCGCGAGGCATATTTACTTGCAAAACGCATTAATATTAAGTCACTAATTACTTTAAATGTTCTGCCTAAGCCATACTTTGATTCGCCAGCTAACCTTGCCCTATGATTCACGGGGATCTGCTCAACCTTCGCACCTTCGTTTATAGCAGATATTGCAATAAAACGATGCATTTCTCCATACAACTTAATTTCCTTCGCTATATCAGCCTTGAATACTTTTATTGCACAGCCATTATCAATGATGTTGGTTTTAGATACCTTACGTACAATTTTATTGGCAATTTTAGATGGCACTTTACGCAAAATCATACCATCTTGTCTCTTTTGTCGGATACCCGTTACAACATCACATCTCTTTTCTTTAATTACATCCATCATTCGAAGAATATCTGCAGGGTCGTTCTGTAGGTCTCCATCAAGTGTTGCAATATAATCTCCGGTAGCATAATCAATTCCCGCTTTTAAAGCAGCACTTTGGCCATAATTCTTTCGCAGCTCAATTAAAACTACATTTTTACCCTTTATTTTCAATACTTCTTCTGCAGTATTGTCAGTTGAACCATCATCAACAATTACCGTCTCAAAATTATATTCTGAGTTTTTTAAAGCATCGTATACTTGTTGAGCCAATGGAGCAACATTCTGTTCCTCGTTTAAAACGGGTATTATAATAGAAATCTTCATTCTCAAATACTTCTTAAATCTAATTATTCAACCTTTATAAGGTAAATATTTTTTAAACTATTCTCTCGCGTTCGTGGATTAAGAAACTTACCATCCATCTGTGAGATTTTTTTATGCTTAAATATTTCTGTTCTGCTTATTCTATCTTGATAAACGCTATCAACTTCTGATTTTCCTTCTTGGTTAGTAATTATCCAAAAATTAGATTTGCGTTTATATTTCTCAAGGTTATCTATATCCATCGCTCTTTCTGAAACTTTTTTTGCATAAAAGAACGTTTCAAATTGCTTGTATTTATAGGTTAATAGCAATTCATCATCGTTGGCTAACTCGTCATACATATTACAAGCTCTTATGGCTCCATGATACGAAAATGCCTTTGGCATAAAGTGATAGTTTAATACAAAATTAAGCATCAGTGAAGAAATCACTAAAGGAATAATCAATTTTGTTAAAACATCATCACTCTTAACTAATACATAAACTATAACTACAATACCTATAAGTAAAACTAGCCATATCAATAGATTACTTGTGCCAAAAACAAATGTTACTGCTAAAAGAACAACAATTAAACTTAAGCCAAGCATTATATACCTTCCTATTGAAAATGCTTTGAGAATTCCACTTGCGTTTTTTACAATGCTTGTATTAATAAAATCTGCTACAATAACGGTTAAAAATGGAATTACAGGATACAAATAATGTGGCGCTTTTTGTCCAGAAACCGAAAGTATCGAACCAAAAATTAACAAAGCACTATAGGTATAGAATTCATTACGATTAAACATGGCCTTTTTATTTTTGACTATAGACCTAATGTGATTGTAAAATGTAATGAAGGCGTATGCCGACCACGGTAGATAAATATAGATTAAAGTATGTAAATAAAAAGCATAATCTTTATTCATACCATGTGAACCTGCAATTCTTCCGGCATTATTGGTCCAAAAGAAGAACTTGATTCCCTCCCACCCGAACTGATCATAAAGACCTTTTAAGGTCGGAAACAATACAAGTGACAAAATAGGTATTGCCAAAAGCCAAATTGGAGAAAATATTTGTTTCCAATTTTTAGAGATTAACAGATGACCTCCTACAGCAAATGCCGCAACAGCTAAACCAATTGGTCCTTTTGTACTTACTGCAAATCCAATAAATACAAAGCCTAGTATAAATTGCCATAATTGTTTCGTACTTAAATAATATGCTATAAACGAAACACCTATAACTACATTTGCAGTCATTAAAGCATCTGTATGCAAATCGTTATGGTATAAAAATAGCATTTGCGATGACGCATACATTACTGCAGCAATTATTCCTGTATTCTTACTGTAATAGAGTTTTGTAAACTTGAACAATGCAAAGATACTTGCAAATGTAAATAGTAAAGTAGGCAGTTTAAACGCAAACATTGACATCCCAAATATTTGGAATGATATAGCATTTAACCAAAACATAAATGGTGGCTTTTGCAGATATGGTTTTCCATAAATATGCATATGTAGCCAATCTCCACTATCAATTATATATCGGCTTACGCCTGCATACTTTGCTGAATCGATACCCACTTCTGGGAATAATCCGATAATGTAAATAATAACTATTGATGTAAATACTGCAAAAAGGGTATTCTTGGAATTCATAAACTTTATACTGCTTATATTTTAATTGAAAGAAATGGTTTTATTTAGTATTGGAAACTATCTGAATAATACAATAGCTAAGCTAAAAAATCATAATCGTTGGATAGTTTTTTTTATTAATAAAGTGCAAAGATTGACAATCAAATTCAAACAAAATATTTCATCTAAATAAATTTTTCCCAAATGTAGTTATTTATGGCTAAAGTAGCTTTTCTAGCAGTTAAATATTAAAAGCATTTGGCAATAATTTTCAGCTCCGTTTGACTTCCTAATTCAACAATGTCGTAAGCTAATATTGGGATACAATTAGACGCTCATTAAACATGCACGATTAATTACACACAGTAATGACTAATCTATTCGTGAAAAAGACAGAAGAATAACACAAGTATTAGGCCCTATCACAATTATCCTGATGAGAAAACTTGATGCAAAAACCGTTTATGCTAAACATTAACTGCATTTCTAATGTTGATATTAAACAATAGATATATTACCTTGACTGTGAAATAGTTATTGCCACAATTAAATAATAGTTTAATTAATCTACCAAAAAATGAAAAACAAACAATTCAAAATGATTCTTGCCATGTTCTTATTGGGCTACGCAAGTCTATCAGCTCAAGATTTTATGAATCGTGAAATACTTCCGATTGTTCCCCCAGAACCTCAAACGTATTCTGAATTAGATGCACGCAGAGCAACACCTCCAGAACCTTTCTTTGTAAAGGCACCTAAGGATGCACCCAACGTTGTAGTTATCCTAATAGATGACCTTGGTTTAGGCGCAACTTCTGCTTTTGGAGGACCAATACAAACACCTACTATGGATAAGTTAGCCAAAAATGGCTTACGTTATAATAACTTCCATACTACTGCCTTATGTTCTCCTACCAGAATGGCATTGAAAACGGGGCGCAACCACCACACATGTAACACTGGTTCAATTATGGAAACTGCTACAGCATATCCAGGCAATACAGGATCTTTGCCTGGTAGTGTTGCACCTTTAGCCGAGATGTTACGTTTAAACGGGTATAGTACTAGTGCATTTGGTAAATGGCACGAAACAGCTGCTTGGGAAACTAGTGTTTCTGGCCCATTTGACCGTTGGCCAACACATCAAGGCTTTGATAAATTTTATGGGTTTATTGGTGGAGAAACAGACCAGTGGGCACCACTTATTTATGATGGTGTAAAGAAGGTAAATCCTCCTAAAATGGAAAATTACCACTTTACAACCGATATGACTAACCAGGCAATTAATTGGGTTCAAGCCCAACAGTCAATGACTCCAGATAAACCTTTCTTTGTATACTTTGCAACTGGTGCTGTACATGCTCCCCACCATGTTTCTAAAGAGTGGAGCGACAAATACAAAGGTAAATTTGATAAAGGATGGGATGCCATTAGAGAAAATACTGTAGCAAAACAGAAGGAAATGGGTATTATACCTAAAAATACAAAATTGGCACCTAAACCAGAGGACATTAAAGACTGGGCAAAATTAACTGATGATGAGCGTAAATTATTTGCCCGTCAAGCAGAGGTATTTGCAGGATTTATGGAAATGACCGATTATGAAGTAGGTAGACTAATGGATGCTATAGATGCAATTGGAGAATTAGATAATACATTATTTATTTTTGTTGCAGGTGATAATGGTACAAGTGCCGAAGGTGGCATGGTGGGTATGTATAATGAAATGACTTACTTTAACTTTGTTGAAGAAAAAGTTGAGGACTTAATTCCATTAATGGATGATTGGGGATTAAAGAATACTTTCCCACATATGGCAGCAGGATGGGCTGTGGCTCTTGATGCGCCATTTACATGGACTAAACAAGTTGCTTCTGATTTTGGCGGTACTAGAAATGGTTTAATTATTCATTATCCAGATGGAATTAAAGAAAATAATGGAATCAGAACACAGTTTTCTCACGCTATTGACATAGCACCTACAGTACTTGAAATAGCAGGATTACCTGAACCTAAGGTTGTAAATGGTGTACCTCAAACCCCTATTGAAGGTACTAGTATGGCATATACATTTAATGATGCTAAAGCGGCAGAACGCCATACAATTCAATATTTTGAGATGTTTGGAAATAGGGCATTATATCTAAATGGTTGGTTCGCGCGTACTATTCATCGTGCACCTTGGGAAATGAAAGACTTTGCTCCTCTCGAAGAAGATGTTTGGGATTTATATAATGTGAGAGAAGATTTTAGTTTAACAAGAAATCTTGCATCAAAATACCCAGAGAAACTTGAAGAAATGAAGAGTCTATTTATGGCTGAAGCAGAAAAATATCATGTTCTTCCGATCGATGATAGAGTTGTAGAGCGTACAAACCCCGCAATTGCAGGACGCCCTGATATTATGGGAGGGCGTACATCACTAACTCTTTATGAAGGTATGGAAGGAATGATGGAAAATACTTTTATTAATGTTAAAAATAAATCGTTCACTATAACAGCTGATATTGTTGTCTCTAACCAAAATTCACAAGGTGTAATTTTAACACAGGGTGGACGTTTTGGAGGATGGGCGCTTTATATGATTGATGGTAAACCTGAATTTACTTATAACTTCCTTGGTTTAGAGCGCTTTGTTATATCATCAAAAGATAAACTACCCGTTGGTGAATCAACTGTAAAATTTGATTTTATATACGATGGAGATGGACTAGGTAAAGGTGGTAAAGGCATTTTGCATATTGCCGGTAAGGAAGTTGGTGATGCTCGAATAGAAAGAACTCAACCTAACATGTTTTCTGCTGATGAAACAGCTGATGTTGGTTTAGATAATCAAACGCCTGTTGCATTAGGTATTGGTTACGGCCCAGAAGAAACTAAATTCAATGGTAAAATAGAAAAGGTTATTGTTGAAATTAAATAAGTTTTAAATATAGTAAATGGCAAGCTTGTTGAAATTAATTTTCAACTGTAGCTTGCCATTTTTGCTTACTTCTATAACTTATGATAATTTACCTGGGTGCTCACCACCTCTGTCTGCACGAGGACCTCTTTGCCCTTGACCAGGCTTACCTTTTCCCTTTTTGCCACCTTTCATTTTACTAGAATGTGCATCAAACATCACTTTTTGCTCATCGGTAAGAAGATTTCTAACTTCTTGCTTATTGGCAAAACGCTTTTTCATCATGTCTGCCTTAAGCTCAGAGATCTGATCGATTAACTTATTCACTTCCTTAGTGTTTACTTCATCACCTTTAGAAGCTTTATTCAGTTGAGCTTCAAGAACTGTAATCTCATCCTTAATAGGCATATTTTCTTTAGTAAATTTTACATGCAATGCCTTAATCTCTTCTTTTTGAGTATCAGTTAACTCTGCAAAGAATTTACCTTTCATTTGCCCCTGACGTTCTCCTTTATTACAGCTACCCTTTTGAGCCAAAATATTATTTATTCCAAATACGCTTACAATGGCTACTAATGCTAAAACTTTTAATGATTTCATAATATTAATTTTTAATAATTTACTTAATATGTTACAACTTTTAATTATGTAATTGGATGCATCTTTCCCGATTTGCTTATACAAGTCAAGCAATTACCTTAATTAAAATATATTTAAATGGATTTTAATTCCGTATCAACTACTCTTGATCCTGGTTTGACACTTTTCGCTCTCTTCCTCTGCCCTCTTTTCCATTAGGTCCTCCACGATTAAACCCTTTATCTTTATGAAAAAGCATTTTTCCAAATAGTAAATCAAAATTTACTTGCTGCTCTGAAGTACAGATTCTGCGCATACTAATGAAGTGATCTATCATTTCGGTTTCTATCGAACCCTTTATCTGAGCCATCTCTTCAATTATTTCCTTTTGCTTTATTTCATTATCATCAGCTAAGGCTTGCATCAAATTCTTCTTAAGCTTATCGAGATGTTCATCTTTATTCTTCATCTGCTTAAAATGGCTATATCGTAAAGCCTTAAATTGTTGCTCTTGTTCTGCAGTTAAATCTAACTTACTAATTAGAAAACGCAAGCCTTTCTCTTCAGCATTATCTTTACCTCTTAAATGTTCTACTCGTTGCTTAATGTTTTTTTCAACCGTTGGTCTTTCCCACCACATACGCCAGGAAAAAACGTTTAGAACTACTAATAGTAGAATTATAATTATATAATGTTTCTGATTCATATTATTCCGTTTTCAAGTATTCTTCGTAATAAGTCATAGCAACTGAATTATAACTGTATTCAGTATATAGTACTTCAGAATCTGACGCCGCAACTTCTGTTACACCAATATCGTTAGTCAAGAAGTAGTTGGCTAAGTTTAATGCAACTAGAGCCGCAATACCAGGCTTCAATACATAACCCCAATTTATTCTAAAGGAAGATTTATTTCCTTGTTGTTCGATCTCATGCAATACCCTATTTGTAAAAAAGGGAGATGGTGAAACCGGTTCTTTTCTAGTAGTACTATTCAGTATCTTCTCAACTTCAATATTTATATTTCTTTTTTCCATTATACCAATCTTTAATAAGATTAACAGCTTTACTACTATTCTATTAGACGTCATGTTTATTAAAACCCTTCACTTTTTACAAATAATTCTTTATTTGCTTTTCAAGAACGGTCTTTAATTTTTTACGAGCCCTTACCACTAACACTTCAATACTCTTTACTGTGGTTTCCATAATTTCAGCAACTTCTTTCTGTGGTAAGCCTTCAACCTGCGTTAGAACAAATGCCTCTTTTTGCCTATTGGCTAATTTACTCAAACCAGCATACAAAAATTCTTTTCTTTGTTCATTTATAATCTCATCCGATGCGGTTGATTCTGAACTTTTGAATGCGGTAAGATAATTATCATCTCCTAAAAAACTAACCAAGCCTGCTCCTCTTTTTGCGCGTCCTTGTGCTCGCAAAAAATCTAAACTTTTATTGGAAGCAATTCTATAAATCCAAGTTGAAAAAGTTGACTTATTGTTAAAATTTTTCAACGATTTAAATAACTCAATAAAAACTTCTTGTGCAATATCTTCAGCATCATGTTGATTATTACAATATGAATAGCAAATATTAACAACCTTCTCCTTATAAGAGTTAACGATATGTTCAAATGCTTGAATATTGCCATTTGAAGCCATCTGTATTTGCTCTATTTCATTGCTTGTAGTCATTCAGTTTTGTTCTTTATAAATACTTAGACGCCATAAACTAAAATATCCTTCACATTCATCAAAGTAATTTTAAAACAATAACATTTAAGTACTCAAAGAATCTTTTTTTTGTAAATTTAGGTAATCTAAATTCCATATGCATTTATGAAATCACCTTTTGTGATATTATTTTTATTTATCTACAGTAATCTATGTGCTATAGACGACGAAATACATGATGTACTATTACTTAATTCGTATCATGTAGGTTATAATTGGACAGATATGCTTACAGAGGGTGTTATTGACGGATTTGGAGCCTGCTCAGGATATCGGATATTTGTAGAATACCTAGACTCTAAAAGATTTTACGACCAAACTTATTTTAATTCTCTTAAAGACATCTATAAATACAAATATCGCGACAGCAACATAGATGGAATTATATGTGCCGATAATCATGCCTTTGAGTTTTTTCTTACTTATGGTGATTCTATTTGGAAAGATCCTGTTCCTGTTACATTCTGTGGAGTTAATAATATTGATGATATCGAATATGATAGAAATAGATATAAGGGAGTAAGAGAAGATATTAATGTAAAAGAAAATCTGGATTTGATTTTTAAATTTCACCCACAAACAGATACGCTTGTTATTATTTCTGACGAAACCTTATCCGGAAAAATTTTTCACCAACAGGTTACTGATGGGCTAACGAATAATTATGCGCACATACCATACATAAATATTGATGGAACAGAATTCTCTAATTTATGTAATAAGTTAGATTCCCTTAATAAAGAAAATAAAGTAATTATACTTCTTAATTTATATTCAATAAAAAATTCTTTACCAATTAATTTACATGATTTTGGAAAAGATATTTTTCAAAATACCAATATACCCATATATAGTTTTTGGGATTTCTTACTAGATGACTTTATTGTTGGCGGCTGCTTAGTTTCTGCTCATAGTCAAGGGTATGATGCGGCTAACCTCTTAATGAATATGATACATGGCAAGCCTTTTGCAAAGGCTAATTTATCTACAAATCATATCAATACTTTTGACAACAGTTTACTACTCAAGTATAAAATTGATGAAAAGTTATTGCCTGAAAATAGTATTATCATTAATAAACCAGCCACATTTTGGAACAAATACAAAACCTATATCGTCTTCGTTTTTACAACCTTAATTTTATTAATAGTTGCCAATATATTGATGGTAAATCATATGCTAGCCAGAAGAAAAGCTGAAACCAAATTATTAGATAGTGAGAAGCGATTAGAAATGGCATTAAATAGTGCCAACGAAGGTCTTTGGGATTATATAATAGGTAATGAAAATATTTTTATTAACACTAACTTAGCAATACTCCTTGGCTATAATTCTGTTGAAGATCTTAACCTATCACCTAAAAATTGGCGTCAATTTATTGTTGAGGAGGACAAACAAAAACTTGAAAGCGCATTTAATGCACACCTAAATAATACAACAGACTTCTTCAACTGTGAGTTACGAATGTATAGAAAGAACAGAACACAAGGATGGTATGCTGTGCATGGGAAAATTACTGAGTTTGATTCTAAAAACCAAGCAATTCGAATAACTGGGATATTGATTGATATTAATTCACAAAAAGATTTTGAGAATGAATTAAAGCAAGCCAAAGAAAAAGCCGAAGAAAGTGACCGTTTAAAATCGTCCTTCTTAGCTAATATGAGTCATGAAATAAGAACACCGATGAATGCTATCCTCGGGTTCTCTGATATCGTAACTGAGCAGGAACTTGAAACTAAAGAACAGCATATTTACCTAAGGCAAATAAAGTATAGCGCTGAAAAATTACTAAATATCATTAATGATATTGTTGATATCTCGAAAATTGAATCTGGTCAATTAGATATTAATTTCGTTAATTTTGATGTAGAAAAATTAATTGATAATATATCCATAACTGCACGTCCGTTACTTAAAGATAATCCAGAAGTATCTTTAATTATTGATAAAGATGAGAAGCTTAAAGGCTACTATATACATACTGACCCATTAAGATTGGAACAAATACTACTTAATCTTATAAGTAATTCTGCTAAATTCACAACAAAGGGTTCAATAATTTTAAGGTATTACCTTAAAGGAAATGAGTCAATAATATTTAATGTAATTGATACTGGCGAAGGAATTGCTAAACAATACCATAAAGTAATATTTGAACGTTTCCGACAAGGTGGAAAATCAATTAATAAAATTAGCTCTGGAACCGGATTAGGGTTATCAATTTGCAAAAGTCTTGTTGAACTAATGAATGGTAAAATTAGTGTTGCGTCTAAAGAAAATATGGGCTCTACATTTATTGTTGAATTACCATTAATTTTAATTCCTCAGAAGAAAAAGGATTTGATTTAATATATTTGCGCTGATTATTAAATTGATTGTATATGCAGCTTTTTTACGAACCAAATATATTAGATACACATACACTAAATCCGATTGACTCAAAACATTGTGTTAGAGTATTAAGACACACTGTTGGAGATCAAATCTCCGTAATGGATGGGATTGGAAATTGGTTTAATTGCGAAATAATTGAAGATAATCCTAAAAAATGCAAAGTATCTATCCTAAGTAAAAAAGATGATAAACCAAGAAAATCATCTTTGCATATCGCTGTTGCTCCAACAAAAAATATTGATCGTTTAGAATGGTTTCTTGAAAAAGCCACCGAAATGGGAATAGAACAAATTACACCTATTTTGTGTGAACATTCTGAAAGAAAAATAATTAAACCCGAACGATTAGAGAAGGTTATTATTAGTGCAATGAAACAATCACTGAAAGCATACAAACCTATCTTAAATCAACTTACTCCTTTTAAAACTTTTATTGCGACTAATTCTAATGCGGATAATAGTTTTATTGCTCATTGCAATGAGGGTACTAAAGACATTCTTAAGACTGTATATCCTAAAGGAGAAAACACTACAATAATGATAGGCCCTGAGGGTGATTTTTCTGTGAGCGAAGTGGAGTTAGCATTGAAAAGTAACTTTAGGGCAATTAGCTTAGGCGAAGCTAGATTAAGAACAGAAACAGCAGCCTTAATGGCTTGTGCCACTTTTAATATCACCAATATGTAATTCCATATTGGTGACAAACATTTACCTACAACTATTCCAATTCAGGGTAAGTCCAGGCGCGAGCTGCTTCATACATAGCTAGTACATTCTCAACAGGTGTATCCTCTGTGATTTTATAACTAGGGCCCAGTATAAATCGTCCTCCTGGTGCCATAGTATCTAATAATCTAGTAACTCCCTCTTTAACCATATTCGGCGCTCCCTGTTTTAATAACAGTTCTTCATCCATGGCTCCACAAAAGGTAATTATTTTTCCAAAATCCTTTTTAAGTCCATCTGCAGACATTCCGATAGCAGTAGTTTGAATTGGGTCTAAAACCTCAGCACCAGCGCTAATAAATTGAGGTAGTAATTTACGAACGCCTCCACAGCTATGCATATAAAAATGTGCATTATTATTTTTTGCTTCCTCGGTGAATGCATCAATTGCAGGCCTAACGTATAAATCCCATTGATCGCTACTAATAGTTACACCATCTTTTGTGCCGAAATCATCTGCAATTCGTATAAAATCAACTCTATCTCCGGCAACTTCGAAGAAATGCTGCATGAAATCAGTGTAAAACTCCACTACTTTTAAGCAAAGCGCTTTAAAGAACTTAGGATAATCCATCATCACCTCCGTAAAGGTTTGTTCTCCTATCAGTCGTTTTACAATACGGAATAATCCGGGAGAGGAATAACCAGGCGCAGTCATAATAGCGTAATCCTGATACTTTGTTAACTGCTGATCTAAAGATGAAAAATCAAATAAATCAGAACTTGGCCAGCTATAATCTTCTAAATAAGTAGGATCAGTAATTCCTTCAAAAGGGTGAGAATCGGCTAACCAATATGCATTATTACCCTCTTCAATACGAGTGTATCCAACACCCCAAATATCTCTTTTACGCTTTCTATCTTCGCTTATTAATTGAGTTCCGATGTATTTGGGTTCAACCCATCTAAAATCAACATCTAAATACTCTAATAGTTGGTCTCTATTACTAAATCCAAGATGATTCATCATCTTTTCTCCAAACTCTGGGGTATCCCAATAAAAGAAAGGTACTCTATCCGGAAATTCCGAATGAAGTGCCTTTAATACTCTTTCCTTGTGATTCATAAAGAACTATTTTAGGCAGTAATTAACACTGTACTAAATCGACGAAAATCGATTTCATCAAATGTAAACTCTTTTTAAGAAAAAACAAACTTAAAAGAAGATCTTAACAAGCTACTAACTGCCTAAACTATTTAGTTATGTCTTTGCCTTACTGCCTCGTATAGTAAAACTCCTGCAGCGACAGATACATTTAAAGAACTAATGGTTCCTAAAATAGGAATTTTAGCATCTGTATCACAAATTTTAGATATTTGAGCAGACACCCCTTTATCCTCTGCTCCCATTATAATTGCTGTAGGTCCGGTATAATCAACGGAAGTATAATCATCATCAGCCTTTTCTGTTGCTGCTACAATGTTTAATCCTGAATTTTTTAGATATTCAACAGATTTAAATAAATTTTTAACCCTACAAACAGGAATATTATGAAGTGCTCCAGCGGATGTTTTTACTGCATCTGCATTGATAGGTGCTCCTCCTTTTTCTGGAATAATAATCATATTAACTCCGGCACATTCAGCTGTACGAGCAATAGCACCCATATTTCTAATGTCTGTAATACCATCTAGCACTAATACTAAAGGTATTTTTGCATCTTCAAATATACCTATTAAAACATCTTCAAGGTTTTGGTAAGTAACTGCAGATACAAAGGCTACAACCCCTTGGTGGTTCTTTCTTGTAACTCTATTCAATCGTTCCATTGGAACATATTGTGTTACAATATCTGCACTCTCGAGCTCTTGCATTAACTCATCAAACAATTCACCCTTTAACCCTTTTTTTATTAGGATTTTCTCAATTTCTTTACCTGAACGAATTGCCTCTATTACTGAATGCAAACCAAATAAAAAATCACCTTTACCTGCCATATCTAATTGTATTACAATTTCTTTATCAAAGTACAAAAATAAGTACTTCTTTACTATCGTTTATAATAAACTCTTTTTTCTTTCAGCCTTTTCAAATTCTAGCTGATACTCTTCCCATTGTTCCATTTCTGCTTCGAGCTTTTGATTTACCTCTTGGTATTTCATTAAAAACTCATTATCACTCGCTTTTGATGGATCTTGCATTTGCTTGTCGAGAGATTCTACTTCTTCTTCTAATTGAGCAATTAAAGCTTCCGATTTCTTAACATTTTGCTCAGCCTTTTTAACTAACCTACTAACCTCTTTTCTTTCTTCATAGGATAATTTCTGAGTTGCCTTAGATGAATCTTCATCAATAACTTTTACCTTAGGGCTATTGGCCTTTTGAGCCTCCATCTCCTTTAATGATTCTAATTTTTTACGTTGCAAAAACTCATAAACACCTCCAAGGTGCTCTTGCATTTTTTTGTTTCTGAACTCGTAAACCTTATCTACCAAACCGTCTAAAAATTCACGATCGTGAGAAATTACAATCACAGTACCTTCAAAATCTTTAACAGCTTGCTTTAATAATTCTTTAGATCGAATATCAAGATGATTTGTAGGCTCATCCAAAATCAAAAGATTAACAGGTTCAAGAAGTAACTTCACCATTGCTAAGCGTGTTCTTTCTCCTCCTGATAAAACAGAAACTTTCTTTTCAACGGTTTCTCCACTAAACATGAAGGCTCCCAATAAATCGCGTATTTTAAGCCTAATTTCGCCTACCGCAACATTATCAATAGTTTCTAGTATGGATTGACTTTCATCTAATAAATCAGCCTGATTTTGTGCAAAATATCCAATTTTAACTTGATGACCATGCTTTAAACTACCCTCGTAGGCAATTTCATTCATTATCATCCGAGCCATCGTTGTTTTACCTTCGCCATTACGACCTATGAAAGCAACCTTCTCGCCCCGCTCTATCGCAAAGTCAACATCATTAAGCACGTTTAAATCGCCATAGCTTTTTGATACATGCTTACCTTCGAGTGTAATTACACCCGAATGAGGAGCTGGCGGAAACTTAATACGTAATGCTGAATTATCAAATTCATCAACCTCTATTCTATCAATTTTTTCGAGTTGCTTGATACGCGACTGTACCTGAACCGCCTTAGTTGCTTGATATCTGAAACGCTCTATAAACTTTTCAGTATCTTCAATTTGCTTTTGCTGATTGCGATAAGCTGCCAATTGTTGCTCGTGACGTTCTGCTCTTAATTCTAAATATTTAGTATACGATGCTTTATAATCGTATATTTTTCCCATTTGTATTTCAATGGTGCGCTTTGTAATGTTATCTAAAAAGGCTCTATCGTGAGAAACTAAAATAACTGCACCACTATAATTCTTTAAGAAATCCTCAAACCATTGAATAGATTCAATATCTAAATGGTTGGTTGGCTCATCCAAAAGAAAAACATCAGGCTTTTGTAATAATTTTTTAGCAAGTTGAATACGCATTCGCCACCCACCAGAAAACTCTGATGTTAAGCGAGTAAAGTCAGCACGCTCAAACCCTAATCCTTTAAGAGTTATCTCGATACTAGATGCATAATTTGCACCACCAAGAATACTTAGGCGTTCGTTTTTGTCGCTAACTTGGTGTATAATATCTAAATACTCTTCCGATTCGTAGTCAGTACGTGTAGCCAATTGGTTGTTCAATTGCTCAATATCTGTTTCGAGCTGTTTTAATTCACCAAAAGCTTTTTCAACTTCATCCCATACCGTACCTGTGTCATCATGTTTCATATGCTGAGGCAGATACCCCAACTTAACATCTTTAGGGCGGGTTACAATACCTGAACTAGGTTCTTGATAACCCGCTAATATTTTCAGTAAGGTAGACTTACCTGCACCGTTTTTACCCGCTAAACCTATTTTATCTTTAGGATTAACGAGAAATGAGACGTCACTAAAAAGAGTAAAACCTCCGAAAGTGACGTTAACTTGATTTGCTGAAACCATTGTATATTTTTGGACTGACTAGAGCTTTTCAACTTTTACATTAAAATCAGGTTCAAACTTTATTAAAGTCAGTCCTGAATTATAAAAGCCACTCCAGTTTTCACTGCGTTTAAAATTAAAATTAAATTGAATTTGCTCTGCTTTAATATCATCTAAGCAATACTCAAATTTTGGACCATATTGAGCTCGCGCAGAAACAAAGTAATAAGCTACATCGAAGCCCCAGGTTCCATATCTTGAATAATTTGAATTACTACCCGATCGAACAAAATAAGGAGCTACTGCATATGGTTCTGTATGATACCAATTTCTATATTTTTTAATATATTCTTGAGTTGCATCGTCATCATAATTTATCGATTGTGTAGTAAGAACCTCAGTGTCTAATTCAAATATATCTTCAGGATTTATGGTTTGAAAACGTAACCATTTATTAAACCCAATAAGTTTAACCTCGCACTTAGTAGTTTCTTTAACTCCTTTTAACGTAGTAACTATTTTAGAAACGTCAGCCTCTTTGGTAGAAGGCACCACTACGATATTCTTTTTATCTGAACTAAGTAAAGCTGCAACTCCTTGTATATCCTTAGTTGAAAATGGGATTTGCATAAAATCAGGCTGTTTCCCATGCTGCATCGCTCGCAAATACGATTTTTGCTTAATCATATGTGTTAACTTCTTCTCATCATCACTTGGCTTAGATGAACTAACCACAACCAAACGAGCAGTATCGCTCATATTAACAATATAATCTGAATATTGATCAAAAAATACACTGTCAGAAGGATTCACTTGAAACATAAATGGATTTTGCTCAATTTCCTCATTCATACTCGAAAGTGGATAAACCATATGAATATGGTTATTGGCTGAGAATTCAGATACCAAATGAAGATTACTGGCAAAAGCAGGACCTATAATTAAATCTGCTAATTGCATTTCTGGCTGAGCCAATATTTCTTTAACCCTATTGGTATCGGGTGCTGTATCATATGTAAGTAAGTGAATTTTAACACCTTGTTTTTTTAACGAATCTAGAGCCATTAATGCACCTTCGTAAAACTCAATAAACGTGCGTGATCGTGATGAAACGATAGGTTTTTCTCGTGGCACTTCTACTTCCTCTTCATCAACAACCTTTGTAACAATATTAGCTTTTTTAGTAGATTCTATATCAAAAGGCAATAACAAAGCAACGGTTAATGTTTCATCAAAGTTATTTTTATACTCTACTAAGCAATCTACAGTTATAGTATCTGTGTAGTTGATTCTCTTTCGCTTAACAATATCTTTTTTAACTTCCTCACTTTTCAACTTCTGATCATTTAAGTATTCCTGTGTAGGAATTTTGATCTTCTGCCCCTTTTTTAATGATGCTAACTGACTATCATTTATCTCTTTAATTTCATTAATTGTAACTCCGTATTTATTTGATATAGAATATAAAGTTTCCTTACGGCGTACATTGTGAATAGTATACTCACTACTTCTTTTATTTAAAGGGAGTGGAACTGCTTTCTTAATTGCACTTTTAGGAATGCGTAATATATAACCTGATTGCAAGTTGTTAGTATCAATACCCTGATTACTTAACTCAACACTTCTTTTATCTGCATTGTAGATATTGCAAACACCATTAAATGTATCACTTTGCTTAATAGAATGATAAATATATTCTTCATCTTCTATCTTTAAGTCCTTATCAACTACACTTGTTGTTTTTACATCCTTATCTTTAATTAAAGGTACGCGTATTCTACTATTCACCGACAAAACACCACTTTTCAAGGCAGGGTTTAATATTATTAGTGAATCCACTGAAGTGTGATAGGTTTTAGATATCCCATATAAAGTTTCTTTTGACTTAACATTATGATAGGCATAGCCATCTTCAACTAATACTTTTTGTTTTTTTACGGGAATCTTTAGAATAGCACCCTGCACAAGAGCCTTATCGACACCTCTGTTATTAATAATAATATCGTCGATACTAACTTTATACTTTTTAGAAAGATAATATAAAGTTTGTCCGTGCTCTACCGTATGATAAACAAAATCATTAGAATCTTTACTATTATCTGTACGTCCTTTTATAAATGGAATATGGATTACTTCACCAACTTTTAAACCATTAACTATTTCTGGATTGGCATCAATAATCTCTTTTTGAGAAACCCCATAATCCTTTGATAGGCGATAAAAGCCTTCACCCTTTTTTACAACATGCAAGTAGTAAGTTTTACCATCAATAATTATTTTTTGTTTTTCAACATTCTGCGAATAAGCTGTATCACAAGAAATTAAAATAAAAAACAGAATAGTAAAAAGTTGAATAGTTCTAGATATCATTAGTTTAATTCTTTTCCTGAATAATTGATCCCAAAAGTATAAAAAGAGTACCATCAAAGCAAAGACAATACGAAACTTATTATGCTAATTTATCTGCGCTGACAAAAAAAAAGTTGCTGATAATTAAACCAACAACTTTTATAAAATCAGTTTTAGTAACTGCTACATTTTTATCTGAGCCTCAATCTCTTGCATCTGACTCTTAAAATCTTTATTTGTCTCTATTAAATTATTAACCGTTTTACAAGCATGCAAAACTGTTGCATGATCCTTTTTACCAATTTGCAATCCAATTGCCGACAGAGAAGATCCTGTTAAGCTTTTTGAAAAATACATGGCCACTTGTCTTGCTTGAACAATCTCTCGCTTACGCGTTTTTGACTGAAGCACATCCATTTGCAAACCAAAATATTCACAAACAGTTTTCTGGATAGAATCTACACTTAATTCTTTGGTTGGTTTTCTGACCAGTTTTTCAACAATCGAAGTAGCTACATCTATGGTAATTTCTTTTTTATTTAAAGTGGCTTGAGCTAATAATGATATTAACGCTCCTTCTAACTCTCTAACATTATTAGAAATATTTCCGGCTAAATAATCAATAACATCATCTGTAATACTAATTCCATCCTTATAGACCTTTTGCTTTAGAATTGCCTTACGAGTGTCGTAATTAGGAATATGTACATCTGCTGATAAGCCCCATTTAAAACGAGATAGTAAACGATCTTCCATCCCCTTAATTTCAACAGGAGGTTTATCTGCAGTTAAAATTAGTTGCTTATTTAACTGATGTAAATGGTTAAAAATATGGAAGAATGTGTTTTGAGTTCCTTCTTTACCTGCAAATTCCTGAACATCATCAATAATCAAAACATCAATCATTTGATAGAAGTTAAGAAAATCATTTACAGTATTATTTCTAACTGACTCGGTAAATTGTGTTTGAAATTTGTTTGCATTCAAATACAATACAGTCTTCTCTGGAAAATACTTTTTAACATCAATACCTATTGCTTGTGCCAAATGTGTTTTTCCAAGTCCTGAATTACCGTATAAAAACAAAGGATTAAATGCAGTTTTACCTGGATTTTTCGCAACAGCCAAACCAGCAGATCTTGCCAACCTATTACACTCACCTTCTACGTAATTATCAAATGAATATGCCGAATTTAATTGAGGATCTACATTCAATTTCTTTATACCCGGTATCACAAATGGATTACGAACTAGTGGTTTTTCAGCACTATTATTTGGTACTGAAACTGGTCGATTACGTAGATCTGTTTTATTATTTGAAGGTAACTTTTGAGTTAACGGTTGTTGATTCTTTTTATGAGGAGTATCAACTATAACACTATATTCAAGTTTTGCAGAATGTCCTAACTGACTTTTTATAGTACTTCTAAGTAAATCAATAAAATGCTCTTCTAAGTACTCATAAAAAAAAGCACTTGGCACCTGAATTGTTAAGATATCTTCTTCAACTTTTATAGGTACAATAGGGTCAAACCATGTTTTAAAACTTATTTGAGGTACGTTTTCTTTTATTACACTTAGGCAATTGCTCCAAATTATCTCGTAACTAGGCTTCATCTTTTTCTCCTCAGGCTCAATTAATTATGTATTATTATGACTTTCTGTAATACAAAAATTGTGAAAAAGTTCTTGAAAAAAAAATTGCCAATTTCTTGCTTTTTACGAATGTCAATTAGATTGCTAATTTTGAAGCTTTTACCTCAATTTAAACATAAATAACTAAATATCAACACAATAACACCATGGGAGAAACTATTGGTGTTTGCATAAATCCACTAATTACAAAGCAGTTGGAGATGCTCTGATTTTTTTTATTTTTTTTTTAAATGACCCTATAATTTATATTCAAGTTTTCATTCAATTTATTTTGCATTTTTCGGAACCTTAACCGGAATTCCATCCTTTAATGCAATAATCTCAGAATTTGAATATTGATCTTTTACTTGAGTGTGTAATTCCTCTATTTTTTTATAATTACCATCAGCACCAATTGTATAAATAAAATATTTCCCATGCCTATCTTCATTTACAATATTATCATTAATATTAGCACCTCTAATATCACTTGGTTCTTTAACCTTTAACAATTGTACTTTATAAACTATATCACCATTCTGTTCACTAGTGGCTTTTCCGTCTCCAAAACTTACTGCACTAAACCTTACATAACGCGAAGGCTGATGCCTTACATCATTTAGTAATCGATCTAAACTTGTGGCAACTTCATTTAAATTATAGTATAACTCTTCATCTTTTAATAACTTTCCGGCAGTTCCTACCCCACTATTCATATCCGAGAGCATAGAGTTAACACCAACTAAAACATTATTCATATTGGAAGCCATTGAATCTATATGAGCATCTTTCATTTGCTGAGTAACCTGATTCAAGTTATTCATAATCCCAGAAAGTGCTTCACCATTACTTTTCAGAACAAAACTTAACGAATCAATATTAGACATAGTTCTACCTAAAGAACCATCTGGAGAAAGATTTGAGTTTACAGTATGGCTCATACTCTCTACATTTTTCATAGTCACACCAAAGCTATGAATACCGGCCGATATACTAGCTTTATTGGCTTCATCAAACAAACTATTAACACTACTCAATAAAGAATCAATTTTCACTACTAAATTCTCAGCCTTATTTTTTAGTGGAAGAACTTCTTGGCTAACTTTATCAGCCAAATCTCCAGCAATTGAAGTTACTAATGTATCTCCTGGCACTAATAACTCTTTACTATCTCCATTCACAAGCCTAATACCTTTTGTACCCATGAGGTCTAAACTATATATTTGAGCAATAGTATTTTTATTAAACTGGACATCACTATACAGATTCATACCAACAATAATATCTTCCCTGTTCTCTGAGAAACCAACTGAATTAACAATTCCCACTTTAAAACCCTTATAGAATATCGGACTTGCCTCAGTTAATCCATCAACACGCGAATAAAGTCCGTAGTATTTTTCACCACCAGAAAAGACTCCCTTTCCCTTTAGGAAATTAATTCCCCAAATAAGGATAACAAATCCTATTAAAACCGTTAAACCTACTTTCGCCTCCTTTGATAATTTCAACATACTAAACTTATTTTATTATAAAGTTGTATACCCCAAAAGTACATGTTTTTATTTAAAGTGAATATTTGCTTAATATTATGTTTTTAACACAAACAATACATACTTTAGTTATTATGCTAAAATACCAGCATAATACACTAATCTATTCATACTTATGATTGGTGTACATTTGTTAATATCTTTTTACATATTGTAGACTAATTGAAGCTTTATTTTCAATTAACATACTAATCCATCTTAAATTCCTTATTATTTAGCTATTTTTGCAAATAAAAAAGTGAGATATAGAGTGTCAGATTGGCTTCCTACAACTGCTAAGGAAGTAAAGGAACGAGGTTGGGAAGATATAGATGTAATTTTATTTAGTGGCGATGCCTATATTGATCATCCATCTTTTGGCGCTGCCGTTGTTGGCAGAACTATTGAGGCGCAAGGATTCAAAGTTGCTATTGTTCCTCAACCCAATTGGAGAGATGACTTACGAGATTTTAAGAAATTAGGCAAGCCTAATTTGTTTTTTGGCGTAACATCAGGTAGTATGGATTCTATGGTGAATCATTATACTGCTAATAAAAGAATTCGTTCTGATGATGCTTATACCCCTGGCGGTAAGGCAGGATTTAGACCAGACTATGCAACAACAACATACTCTAAAATACTAAAAGAACTTTACCCCGATGTACCGGTATTAATAGGTGGCATTGAAGCATCCTTAAGACGTGTAACGCACTATGATTACTGGTCAGACAAGTTAATGCCAAGTATACTAGAAACCACAAAAGCTGATTTATTAGTATATGGAATGGGAGAAAAACCACTTGCTGAAATTCTTCACTTATTGAGTAAGGGAGTTCCGTTTGAAAGCTTGAAAACAGTTCCTCAAACCTCCTTTATTCAAGAAAAAGGGAATTTACCAAAGAATAAGAAATGGAATGACCTCTATCTCAATTCTCATGAAGATTGTTTAAAGGACAAAATTAAGTACGCCAAGAACTTTAGGCATGTTGAAGAAGAATCGAACCGATGGCAAGCTGCAAGATTAATCCAACCTATTAGAGATGAAGAAATCATTATAAATCCTCCTTATCCACCTTTATCTTCTGATGAATTAGATGCTTCGTTCGATTTACCTTATACCCGTCTGCCCCATCCCAAATACAATAAAAAAGGAAATATACCAGCCTTTGAAATGATTAAGTTCTCAGTGAATTTACATAGAGGATGTTTTGGAGGTTGTAGTTTCTGTACAATTTCAGCACATCAAGGTAAGTTTATTGCGTCAAGATCTGAAGAATCTGTTCTTAAGGAAATAAGAGAAATTGCAAAGATGCCTGACTTCAAAGGCTATCTTTCTGATTTAGGCGGACCTAGTGCCAATATGTATAAAATGCAAGGTAAAGAACTACGTATTTGTGAGCGCTGTACCCGTCCGTCGTGTATTTTTCCGAACATATGCGGAAACCTTAATACGGATCATAAACCAATGACCGAACTATATAAAAAAGTAAATGCCTTGCCTTCTATTAAAAAGGCGTTTATTGGTAGTGGTGTTAGATATGATATGCTTTATAACAAAATGGCTTCAAACGAAGAGAAAGAAAGCCATAAGGTGTACATGAAAGAATTGATTACTGACCATGTTTCCGGACGCCTAAAGGTGGCTCCTGAACATACCTCAGATGCTGTTCTTAAACAAATGCGAAAACCTAGCTTTAAATTATTTCACGAATTCAAAAAAGACTTTGATATCATCAACAAAGAAGCCGGTTTAAAACAGCAAATTATTCCTTATTTTATTTCGAGCCATCCAGGCAGTAAAATGGAAGATATGGCTCAACTTGCAGTTGAAACAAAACAGTTAGATTTTAAATTAGAACAGGTTCAGGATTTTACGCCAACTCCAATGACGGTAGCAACTGTTGCTTTCTATTCTGGATATCATCCTTACACTTTAGAAAAAACATATACAGCAAAGTCAAAAGAAGACAAACAAAATCAAAGAATTTTTCTATTTTGGTACAAACCAGAATTTAAACGACGTATTCAATCATTGTTAAATCAGTTAAACCAACAAGAATTAGTAAATCAACTTTTCACTAAGAATGGAAAGGATATTCATTTTGGAAAGAAACTGGAGTTTAAGAAGAAACAAAAGCCTGATTCTCAAAATACAAAGTCAAATAAACCAAGACGTAAACGTAAATTTTAATTTATGAAATTATTTAAAACATTCACAATTGCCTTATTATCTCTACTCATAAGCTCTTGCGCCGAATTGCAAAAAGTAGCACAAAGTCTTCCTGTTGATGCTCCGCTTTCAGAGGCTGATGTTTCTGCCGGATTAAAAGAAGCTTTAAAGGTAGGTACTGACTCTGCTGTAAATATTCTGGGTGCAACAGACGGATATTTTAAAGATGACCTTGTAAAGATTCTGTTACCCCCTGAAGCCAATATTATTATTGATAATGCTTCAAAAGTTCCTGGTGGACAAAAACTAATTGACGATGTTATTTTAAACATCAACAGGGCCGCTGAAGATGCAGCCAAAGAAGCAACGCCAATTTTTATGGATGCCATTAAGGAAATGACCATCACGGATGCAATGACCATTTTAAATGGAGAACAAAATGCCGCTACAGAATATTTCAAAAGTAAATCGTACCAAAAGCTTTTTGAGTTATATCAACCTAAAATTCACGCTTCCTTAAGCAAGGATTTGGTTGCCGGTGTATCTGCAAAAAACACTTGGGATACATTAACCAAAAACTACAATAAAATAGCAGGTTCTTTTTTCGGACAGATGGCTGATTTAAAAACGGTTGAAACTGAGATTGACAAATACCTCACTCAAAAAGCACTTGATGGTCTTTTTCTTAAACTAAGTGAAGAGGAAGCTAAAATTAGACAAGATCCAGCTGCTAGAGTTACAGATATTCTAAAAAAAGTATTTAAATAAAAGATTATTTGGCAGGGTATAATTTACCTTGCCAAGTATCTCTTTCTTTTAATCGTTTATCTACCTTAGCTACAAACTCAAAATTTTTCAAATTCCATTTCGGAGCAATTAAAAATTCCTTTGGCGATTGACTAATAAATCGATCCATCACTATTTTAGGATTCAAAAGCTCAAGAAAATCTATTACCATATCAATATAACTGTCTGCAGTAAACAAATTCATTTCTTCCGGATTATTTAAATATTGCTCCCCCATCACAGAACCTTTTACCAATTGTAATTGATGCAATTTTAAATAATCAAGAGGCAATTCAGATATAATTCTTGCATGATTAAGGATCTCTTCATGAGATTCATTTGGTAAGCCTAAAATTAAATGAGCACCAACATTAATTCCTGCTGCACTAGTTTTTAAAATTGCTTCTGCCCCAATTTCATAATTATGGCCTCGATTAATTTGCTCAAGAGTCGTATTGTTGGTCGATTCAATACCATATTCAATTGAGACGTAATACTCTTTAGATAAATCTGATAAATATTCTAAAAGTTCATCATTAATGCAATCTGGACGAGTTCCTAAAACAAGACCAGTTACTTTAGGATGCGATAAGGCTTCCGTATATCTTTCTTTCAAAACGTCAATACTTTCGTAAGTATTACTATATGCTTGAAAGTAGGCTAAATAAAGTTGAGACTTATACTTACTTGAGAAAAAGCCAATGCCAGTGTTTATCTGATTTGTTATTGAATCATCTTCACTACAGTATGCTGGATTAAATGTAGAATTATTACAAAAGGTACATCCGCCATGCCCCTTACTCCCATCCCTATTTGGGCATGAAAACCCTGCATCAATCGATACTTTTTGAACACGCTCGTCAAAAGACCTTCGCATATACGAACTATAATCATTAAACCGTCTACTATGTCCCCAATAGTATATACTTTCTGTCATACTAAATCAAAATATAATTGAATATTTATAAGCCGCAAAGGTAAAAAAACAATCAATAACGAATATTTAAAAATCTAATTATAGAGTTCTAGTATTCTATTTTTAACAATCTATTGCTATATTTAAATCACAAAACTTAAAAGACTACCATGATTTCAGAAAAAGATAAAGAACAAATATCTTCTAAAGGAACTAGCCTAGAAAAGGTTATTACGCAAATAGAC
The DNA here is from genome assembly GCF_947489045.1 of Saccharicrinis aurantiacus. Lineage (NCBI taxonomy): Bacteria > Pseudomonadati > Bacteroidota > Bacteroidia > Marinilabiliales > Marinilabiliaceae > Saccharicrinis > Saccharicrinis aurantiacus. The sequence continues at coordinate 217,996 of NZ_CANLCN010000003.1, read as the reverse complement.
CATTTCAAAAATGGATTTCCATTTATGAATATTGAAAAACCAGCATCAATAGGAAATGGTATTATTAAACTTGATGAAGAAAGTAAACTTACTTATACCGATTATTACAGAACTGCTTTAGAAAACGATTATACAGTTTCAAAATTTGTACCTGCTTCTGGAGCAGCTACTAGAATGTTTAAGGATCTGTTCTCATATATAAATGCTGATGAAGAGGCGCAAAAACTTATGGAACAAGAGGGTCCTATTCAAGTTTTATTAGCACATATTAATTGCTTTGCCTTTTCAAAAGACCTTGAAAAAATCACTGGTGTAGATTTAAGTGATGAAAAAAGCGTATTTGAGAACGGAGTTTTAATTGTTAGTAAACTACTTTTAGAAGATGGATTAAAATATGGAATCTATCCTAAAGGCGTTCTTAAGTTTCATTTATCTGATGTAAGAGAAACCACTCCCATTGAAGAGCATTTAATAGAAGGAGCTTTATATGGCTGCAGCAATCATAATGAGGTACAAATTCACTTTACTGTATCACCAAATCATCAAGCACTTTTTCAGGAAATTGTTAATGAAAAGTTGCCTTTATACGAAGCAAAGTTTGATGTTCAGTATAAAATCACGTACTCAACTCAAAAATCGTCGACAGACACAATTGCAGTTAATAAAGACAATACGCCTTTCAGAAATCCAAATGGTCAGATTGTATTCAGACCAGGTGGTCACGGTGCTTTAATTGAGAATCTGAATGATATTTATGCCGATATTATTTTTATAAAGAACATTGATAATGTTAGTCCTGAATATCGCTTAAAAGACACCATACAATATAAAGAAGCCTTAGCTGGTGTTCTATGCTTTTACCAAGGAAAAGTTTTTGATATACTAAAAGATCTGGAGTCAAATAGTGCAGATAACAAAGATCTAGATAGCTATTTGGAAGTTCTTAAAACTGAATTACAAATTATTGTCCCAGATGACGTACTAAACGCATCAAATGAAGAGAAAGTAAATTTCATTAACGAAAAGTTAAACCGACCAATAAGAGTATGTGGTATGGTGAAAAATGAAGGTGAACCAGGAGGTGGCCCATTTTGGGGAGTTGGTAAACATGGAGAAACTTCATTGCAAGTTGTTGAGAGTTCGCAAATTGACTTAAATGACCCGATAAAAAAAGAGCTTGTAAGCAAGAGTACACATTTTAATCCAGTGGATTTAATCTGTGGAGTTAACAATCACAAAGGAGAAAAATATGATTTGCTAGAATTTGTAGACCCTAAAACAGGATTTATTTCTGCAAAATCTCTTAACGGGAAAGATTTAAAAGCGCTTGAGCTTCCTGGCTTATGGAATGGAGCTATGTCGGATTGGATAACCCTATTTGTAGAAGTGCCAATCAGTACTTTTAATCCGGTTAAAACAATAAACGATTTACTTCGTCCTGAGCATCAACCAGAATATTCTGAACAACATTAAGTAATTACCATAAAAAACTAAAATAGAATAAGCCAATTAAAGAAAAAATAATTGGCTTATTTTATTTAGTAGGTGTAATTCACTTTTTCGAATTCATTTTAAAGAAAAGCCCTATTACACTAACGCCTAGGGTATTATTTGCTTAACCTTTGTTAACAATAAGATATTGTTTATAGGTAAATAATTGGTATTTTTGTACAGTTAACAGCAAAGTATATATATGCAAGATTTCTCGCAAGAAAATCACAATCAACCAAATGGGGAGATTGAACGATTTGAATCACTTATTAAGCAACGATCAGAATCTTACTTCGATGTTCATCAAATTGAATCGATATTTGATCATTATAACGAGAATAACATGTACGAAAAGGCTGAAATAGCCTTAGACATGGGATTGCGACAACACCCCGATTCTACTTCTCTTCAGCTTAAATACAGCACTATACTAATTGAGAGATGCGAATACACTGCATCTTTAAGAATACTCGATTATCTTAAAAAGGTAGAAAAAACCAATAGTGAGGTTTTCCTTAATATTGGCATTATACATACGCATCAGAAAAATAGAACTCTGGCCATAAAGAACTTTGAGAAAGCATTAAAATTAGCAAGTGGTGACGAATTAAGCGATTTTGTTTTTGAAATTAGCTTTACCCTTAACCAACATGGGTTTTTCAATGAATCGAGAAACTTACTGTGTTATTATAAGGGTAAATTTCCAAAGCAGGAAAATATTTTATTTGAGTTAGCATACGCTTATGATAAGTTAAATGACTTTGACAAGGGCGTAGAAGTATACAATCAACTTCTAAACATTAATCCATACTCTGATACAGCATGGTATAACCTGGGTATATTATACAATAAGCTAGATTTATATGAAAAAGCTATCCATGCTTATAACATGACATTAGCTATTTCTCCTGAATTAAGTGAAGCTTATTACAACAAAGCTAATAGCTTGGCACATTTAGAAAAGTATCAGGAAGCTTTGGATAGCTATACTGAGCATATTATACTAAGCTTATTTACCCCATTAACTTATTATTACATGGGTGATTGTTGGGAGAATTTAGGTAACCTACAATTAGCCAATAGGTTTTATAAATTAGCAGCAGAGCTTGACCCAGAGCATATAGAGGCATTAGAGGCATTAGGAAGAACTTCTTATGAAAATAGAGATTATAAAACAAGTATTGAGGCTTTTGATCAGGCTTTAAATATTACTCCTGAATCTTCTCAACTTTGGTTGTATCTTGGTAAAAGTCACCGAAAAGCTAAAAATAAGACAGAAGCAAAAAGATGCTTGAAAAAAGCGCTTATTAATAGACATGAAGATACCCTGAATTGGATTGAAATGTATCAGTTTTTAGAAGAATCGGAGAGTGACTTTGATGCCATCACATTCCTAGAAAAACTTCTAATTAAAGATCATACTAATGGTGCACTGCACTATTTAGCTGCCATTATTTATCATAAAGAGAATGACGACAAACAATCTTTAGCTCACTTAGTAATGGCTCGACAGTTATTGCCTGATGACTTAGATTTAGTTTTAAATAAATACCCTCAACTTACAAACATCCCTAAAATTGCATCTTATATTAATAAATAACCACCAAGTATCATAAGTGTATTTGTTAATAAAATTGGGTTAATACAATATTTTGTGATAGTTTTGGCTCTATTTTAAAAGAAGATATAAATAATCGACAGATGAATATAAAATTACCCAATATTCCGGAACGTCCTGAGAAGAACCGCGAATATGGATTAACTATGATGATGGACAAAGGCTTAAGTCTTAGAGAAAGCGAAAACTTTGTAGCATCTTCATCAAAATTTACTGACCTTGTTAAGTTTGGTTTTGGAACATCAGTAATTACTAACAGTCTTGAAGATAAGCTTGCTATTTATAAAAATGCACAATGTAAAACCTATTTTGGTGGTACTTTATTTGAAGCATTTGTTGCTCGTGGAATGTTTGATGACTACAGAAGGTACTTAGATAAATACAAAATGGAGTACGCTGAAGTATCTGACGGTGCACTTCCAATTCCTCATGATGAAAAGTTAGAGTACATTCGTAGATTATCAGAACAAGTTACTGTATTATCTGAAGTAGGCTCAAAAATGGGTGATAAAGTTATTACCAACAAAGAGTGGGTTTACATGATGCAAACAGAATTACAAGCTGGTTCGTGGAAAGTAATTGCTGAAGCTCGTGAAAGTGGCAACATTGGTATTTATAATAGCGATGGTTCTGCAAATACTGAATTGATTGAAGAAATAAAAGAAAAAGTTGTTGCTGAAAATGTTTTGTGGGAATCCCCTCAAAAATCTCAACAGGTTTGGTTTATCAATCATTTTGATGCCAATGTAAACTTGGGTAACATTGCACCAAATGAAGTAATTCCATTAGAAACGCTTCGTTTAGGACTAAGGGGTGATACACTTTTAAGCTTCCTTTAAACAAATTTTATTAAGCTATATAATATAGAGAGGTCGTGTTGCGACCTCTTTTTTTTTTAAGTAATTGTATTATTTTTGGTTTCTTTATCTAATCACAAAAAACTATCAATATAATGACAAAACTAAACGAATTTTCTAGCAATATATTAAAAGGTGCTGCTATGGGAGCTGCAAATGTAATTCCTGGAGTTTCAGGAGGAACTATCGCACTTATTACTGGTATTTTTGAGAGACTAATAAATGCTATAAAATCTTTCGATATAAAAGCAGTTAGACTGTTATTATCAGGGCAATTTAAGGACTTTGCTAAGCATATTGACTTAGGCTTTCTTATTTCTGTATTTCTCGGAGTTGGTATAGCTATAATCTCCTTAGCCCGATTATTTAAGTATTTATTTGTTGCTTACCCTATTTATATTTGGGCATTCTTTTTTGGCTTGGTATTAGCCAGTATCTATTTTGTTGGAAAAACAGTGGGTAAATGGAATGCTTCAACAATAATTACATTTATAATAGGTACAGCTATTGCCGCTTTTATCAGCATAACAACACCAGCTTCACAAAATGATAGTATGTTGTATTTATTTATTTGCGGTATTGTAGCCATGTGTAGTATGATAATACCTGGTTTATCGGGTTCTTTCGTATTAATTTTATTAGGAAATTACCAACTAATAATGGTTGATGCTGTTAGCGAATTAAACCTTAAAATATTGCTTCCTGTGGTTGGTGGCGCTGGAATTGGCTTATTAGCATTCTCTCATTTTCTTTCGTGGTTGTTAAAAAAGTATCAAGATCAAACAATTTCAATGCTAACCGGATTTGTATTAGGCTCACTAGGTATTTTATGGCCGTGGAAACAGGAGATTACAAAGACATTTGGAGAGAAGGTTAAAACTGTGGGATACGATTGGCAATTACCTTCGCTTAACAGCGAATTCTTTATTGCCTTAGTTTTTATTGCTTTGGGTGTTTTCAGTATCTGGATAACAGAATACTTAGGAGCTAAACAAAGTAAAGCAGAATAGAAATAATATATTAAAAGTTAATTCATTTAGATATGAAAACCTACGGATTAATAGGCTATCCGCTTAGCCAATCATTCTCACAAAAGTATTTTTCTGATAAATTTGAAACAGAATCTATTAAAGCCCGTTATTTAAACTTCCCGATAGAGTCAATTAACGATTTTTCGGAATTAATTAAGAAGCACCCATATATAGCTGGACTTAACGCAACAATTCCTTACAAGGAACAAGTAATGCAATATTTAGATGAGCTTTCGCCCGATGCTTCAGAAATAAAAGCGGTTAATGTAATTAAATTCGATTGGACAAATAAAGAGAAACCAAGGCTTATAGGTCATAATTCTGATGTATATGGTTTCACCCAATCGATTAAACCTTTACTAAAGGCTCATCATACAAAAGCACTCATCTTAGGAACAGGCGGAGCTGCTAAAGCCGTTGAATACTCATTAAAGAAAATGAATATTGCGTTTAAATACGTATCGAGAACTGCTAAAGATGGAATATTGAGTTATGATGATTTAACTGAGTCCATTATGGAAGAGTATACTTTAATTATAAACTCTACGCCTTTGGGCATGTTTCCGAAGGTTAATGGCAAGCCTGATATTCCTTATCAATTTTGTAACGAAAAACACCTTTTTTACGATTTAGTATACAATCCTGAAGTGACTCAATTTTTAGCTGAAGGAAAGAAGAACAATGCTCAAATTAAAAACGGATTAGAAATGCTTCATCTGCAAGCTGCTAAAGCTTGGGATATTTGGAACGAATAGTCGAGTTCATTTCTATAAAAAAAACTAAAGCAGAGCCGTACCATACACGCTCTGCTTTTTTTATTTCGATTATAAAATTTTATTGCACTAAATGTTTTGACTTAAACAAGGTATCGGGATATTCTACATCAACCAAAAAGAGTGCATTGCCTGGGGCCGATGAACCTGCTTTACCTCTATCCTTTTGCTCAATAATACTAGCAAACTCTTTTACACCAATTTTGCCTCTTCCTACTTCTAAAAGAGTACCCACAATAGCCCGTACCATATTTCGCAAAAAACGATCGGCCTTAATCGAAAATATCCACTTATCACCTACCTTATCCCATTGCGCTTGGTATATTTTACAATTATTTGTTTTAGCATCGGTATGTAATTTGCTAAAGCTTGTAAAATCTATATAATTAAATAAAAGTGCCGCAGCCTCATTCATTAAGTCATAATCTAATTTATAATAAGGTAAATAAGAAAACTCATGATTAAAGGGTGTTTTGTAATCGGCAATATGATACTCATACCTTCTGCTGGTAGCGGTAAACCTACTATGCGTTTCATTATCTACCTTAGTAATAGAATATACAGCAATATCCTTGGGTAGAATACGATTCATTTTATAACAAAAGTGCTGTTCATCAATCTCGTTTTTTTCGCTATCAAAATGAGCCACAAAATAGGATGCATGCACTGCTGTATCCGTTCTGCCACATCCCACAATGCTTACGGCCTCTCTAAGTATCTTATTAAGGCAATCATCCATTACTTCTTGCACAGTAATCGCATTAGGTTGCACCTGCCAACCGTGATAGTTTTTGCCATTATAAGCCATTTCAATAAAAAACCTTGCCATTACGAAAATCTATTAATAAATTATATCTGCAAAGAAAGCACATGAATGTCACATTTAATAGTACAATTTGTAATTTTTGGCATAGTTTTTTCTTGTACATAAAAAACATAAACTAGATTATTAAAACTACACACAAATGAAGAAATTATTATTTATTGCAGCACTTTTCTCTACTCTTCTAGTAGCATGTAATAGCGGAGCTCCTTTAAAAAACAACTGGAAAATGGTTGAGTTTCTAGGTTCTCCTATTGATAATGAAGTTTTTAATGTAAAAACCCCTGCTTTTAACCTTAATCCTGACGAGGGTACATTCGGTGGAAACAACGGTTGTAACCAGGTTAACGGAAAATTAGAAGTTGACGGAAACAAAATTTCGATGGAAGTGCTAATGGGAACACGCATGTTTTGCAATGGCGTACCTGAACAAGAAGTTGATGCTAAAATCTCAGAAGTAGATTCATACAAAATTAAAGGAGATAAGTTATTTCTGTTTAATGGAGATATGACTCTTTTTGTTTTTGAATTAGTGGAAGAAGAGTAAACGACTACTTACCAAATAAATAAACCCGACGAGCTTCATTGTTTGTCGGGTTTTATTTTATGTGGTATTATAAGTTGCTTATGGCACTAGCTGAAATAATATAAGAAGCCTTGTAATGTTAATGTTACAAGGCTTCTGTTGTTAAATCCCCAAGGAAATTAGCGTAATTATAGTTGAATAAGTCTATAGTTACGAGCTAAAAGCAGGCACTACAGGGGCATTATTAAAGTACGCATTGGGGCGCCATATCCTGCTATGCGTTTTAGCCTTTATGTTTTAGCTTAAGTCAGCCTAAAGCGTGCGTGTGCTTCCTGCGGTCGCATCCGCCACTTAAAGCTGCCTAAATCCAAACCACAAAGGGCTGCCACTCCTATCAGGGCCGCACATTGGCATAAAGTCAGTAAGTTGGTGGCATAACATTAGCAAAACCCATCTAGCAAAGCTTAGCCATTCCATAGAAAGTTTCGAGCAATAATCAATACAAGAGCAAACAGCCATTTTTTATTAAAACCCAGTGTTTATAAGGCGAGCGCCAATACAAAACACACACCATCCAATGTAAACTGAGGGCAATCCAGTGCAAACTAAGCAACATCTAATACAAAATACACACCAGCGCGTGTGATTTACGCGTAAGCAAGGTAGCATTAAAAGCCATCCCATATAAATTACCGACAAGCTGATGCAAACTACCGGCAGGCAAATATAAATTACGCACAATCCATCCCTAAAAATAGAAGATCTAATACTTAATTTGATCCATCAGGTGAAACCATACAAAAAAAGCAGTAACACAAGGTTTAAACCCTCGCATAACAGCTTTTATAGTATTTACGGCCGCTCCTTAAGAACAACCTTTATAATTTATCAAGAACTTGTTTATAATCACTTCTAGATACATCGGTAAAGTAATTATTTCATCGCCTTCGCCATAAGTAGCAAATGAGACTTGCCAAATTTATTCTTAATCAAGATCTAGCATATGGTGCGATTTGATTATTTGTAGCGTAAATCAAAGTACAGATAACCTTCCTCAATGAGCATAGTAACCAAACAATGTAAATTATTCGGCGTATGCCTCTGGCTACATTATAACACATAAGGCCTCTGGCCTGTAAATAAAACAACAAAGCCGCATTTTAAAAGATGCGGCTTTGTTGTTATTATGCTAAAATAGAATTCTATTTCTCTTTTTTATATCTCCCCTCAGCTGGCTGCGAGTATGTAACTCGTGCTTCTATTAAATACATAAGTCTGTGCAGTATCTCAGACATATAGGTTTGTACTATCTTAGCAAAAAAATAATATACACAATAACCCTGTATTATTAAGATAATTAAAAGAACCTGAATATTGGAAATGCAGTTGTGTTACAAAGATGCCAACTAACTTAACTATTCAAAGTTGGATAAGTCTGTAGTCATGAGCTAAAAGCTCGCGCTAGGGGGAAATGACGCTATATATAATAGAGATGGAAAAAGATATTAACGAATTAAGAAACGCTAAATAATGAAATATAATTATTGGAACCTAGTGCTATTATTAATGGTATTCCAAACAAGTTGCAAAACTACCAAGCAAACTACTAACAGCACAAATGAGTTAGATGCTCAAACGCATACTAATGTAAGTACAGTAGCTTCTGATGCTGTTATTACAAATATAGAAGGCAACTTAAAATCTGTTAGTAATGAATTGCCTAGCGAATTATTAGAAAAGCTGACTGAAAGATTAGAACCGGGTGCAAATGGTTATTATTATAATAACAATGGAGTGCCATTCTTTTTTAATCGAATTAATAAACTGCCACCTATTATAACAGAACTATTTCCTACTACCATCTTTTTTTATTCAGGCGTTATAGCATCCACTTATAGCAAAGGTGATTTAGGGGCATATCAAAAAGGAGAGATTAGAGCACCCATTTACGACTTTAACATAATGTTAGATAAGCAAAAAGGAGAAACTACAATAACAAGTAAAATAGAAGCTTTACTATATTTTAAGGAAGGTTTTGACGTGGAAATTAATAATATTAAACAAGTAGTAGGTGAAAACAACCCTAACGGGAATAGATGTATCCATATACAATATAATGTTGAAAATATTAGTAAGGGTATTAACCTTTATTTAGATGGTGATACTTTTTTATATTATCAATGTACCAACTGCTATAATACGGTTGCTAAAGTGCATTTCCAACATTAAATTAATTAATCTCAAAACACTTGCTTAATGAAGTTGTTTAAAGTTATCACCCGCTCAGCATAGTAACCAAAAAATGTAAATTATTCGGCGTATGCCTCTGGTACCTCGTTACACATAAGGTCTCTGGCCTGTAAATTAAACAACAAAGCCGCAATTTAAAAGTGCGGCTTTGTTGTTATTATGCTTAAGTAGAATTCTATTTCTCTTTTTTATATCTCCCTTCAGGGTGATTGTAAAGCGATTCCATACTTTGCTCAAAGTAAACTTCTGGTCGGTGCCATACACCAGTCTTTTTAAAGCCAGGCTCGTTACTATCTAAACTTAAATCGCAATCGAAGCGAGCCATAATGGAGTAACACTTTTCGGGGGTTCCAGCATTTACAAAATGGCTTAATCCCCAAGTAAAACCACGGTTACCACCTTCTTTCTCAAATAAGTTTGGTATATATGGCGCTGCCGCTGTTGGTGCAAACGAAATACAACAAGCAATATTAAAATTTGCGCCATCCTCTGAAAACTGAATGGTTTCGCGCTCATTACCATCTTTAATAACAATGGTAGCTACCCCATCCCGAAAAGGAAAATAAGTAGTTTCGTGCCCCGATTGCATTACCGGGTTTAAAGGATGCTTTTCGAAAGGACCAAGCGGATTATCAGAGGTAACTAAACCATGACCAACTGCATATTTATCGCGCTTATCGGGCCACTTATTATAGGCCGCCTTGTAGTAAATATGAATTTTACCATTGAAAATAATAGGATGCGGATCGTGCGTTGCATTCTGATCCCATTCGCCCTCTTTACCAAACGGAATTACGGCATCTCCCCCATGTGTCCATGGTCCATCGGGAGAATTGGCATAAGAAACTGAAACCGGACAAAGGTCGCCACGCAAACCACTTGGCTCATCAAAGGCCTGGTAATATAAATAGTATTTTCCTTGCCACACTAAGATATCAGGGGTAGCCAACGAACGCCATCCCGATTTTGGTTTTGCAGGGCGCGTAACTGCTGGTCCTATCTCATTCCAGGTAGTACCATCGGCACTTGTGGCGTACCAAATATCGGCCAAATCCCAATCGGTAGATGGAATTTCATCAGTGGCTTCTTTAGCTCTATCCCAGCCCACTGGCGGAACAATGGTGTGCCTTTTGGTATACCATATATAATATTTACCATCCACTAAAATAGGTCGTGACGGATCTCGACGCGAAACAGTTCCATCACCTCCATTATAATCAAAGCCCTGAAGACGAGTATATTTAAATTGCGAAAACAGTTCGTTATCCTGTACGCGTTTTGTTTCGTACTCAAACATCCGTTCAGATGATGCGCTTAATGGGATATTTGGTTTTTCATCAGGCATCGCAAAGGGGAATACCCCGTTCGAGACTTCCTTTTGCTCATGCTTCTGCTGTGCACAGGATGCCATTAAGCCGAGGGCTAATATTGCATACGATGCTTTCTTCATTAGTTTTTTCATGATATTTTCTTTTTATATCGTAAATCGCTATTGATATAATTAGTATTACGTATTGGCCTTCAGCCTTCAGGCTTATACCTAAAGAGCCTACTCAACCATCGTAGCTGCTTTTATACTTTTCTTCTTTCCACCTAATCCTTGCTTAAAGTATACATCGCTTTTATGAAATACATTAGATCCTTTAAAAAACTTATCTGGTTCATCCGTACTTAAATCACAATCGAAGCGTGCAATAATTGAATAACCTTTTCCTCGTTGGCCTTGATTGGTAAAATGAGAAACACCCCATTTTATACCACTTGCATTGCCTGAATTGGTAAAAGCATCGGGTGTATATGGTCCGCCAGCAATGGGTGGTAAAGAAATAGCTGATTGCACCTTAAAGTTTACACCATCCTCGGCATACTGAACCGTTTCGCGCTCATTTCCATCGCGGGTAACTATTGTTGCTACGCCACTTTTATAAGGGAAAAAGCAAGTTTCGTGCCCAGAGTTTAACACAGGATTGAGGGTGTTTTTTTCAAATGGCCCAAGCGGATCTTCGGCTATTGCTAAACCTACTGCCACTGCATATTTATCTCTTTTGTCTTCCCATTTATTGTAGGTTCCTTTGTAATACAAGTATATTTTACCATTAAATACAATCGGGAAAGGATCGTGAATTACATCCTGATCCCACTCTCCTTTGGCACCATTAGGTATTACATTGGCTTTGCCCAACTCAAATGGTCCTTCAGGAGAATCGGACACAGATACGGATACCGGACACCAATCGCCACGCAATCCACTTGGCTCGCTAAAGGCCTGATAATACAAATAGTATTTACCTTTCCATATTAAAATGTCGGGCGTAGCTACCGAACGCCATCCCTGAGTTGGTTTTTCTGGGCGTTTTACGGCAACTCCCTGTTCCTCCCATGAAAAACCATCTTTACTTGTGGCATACCAGATATCGCACAAATCCCAATCGGTAGATGGTATTTCATCGGTAGCCTCGGCTGCTCTGCGCGAACCAATAGGAGGCACTATAGTGTGGCGTTTGGTATAATAAATATAATACTTCCCGTTTACGAGTATTGGTCGTGAGGGATCGCGACGAGAGATGGTTCCATCTCCTCCATTATAATCAAAGCCATCTATCTCAGAGTATTTAAACAGCGTATACAGTGGATTATCTTGTACGCGCGGCGCAGGATAGTCGAACATCCTATCCATGGCTGCACTCAATGGAATGTTGGGTTTAATTTCTGGCATTGCATGCGGAAAAACACCGGATGCTTTCTCTTCTTCCTTCTTCTCATTAGTGGTACACGAGAATGCCATTGTGGCTATTAAGCCGATGGATAATAACTTAGTCAAATTCATATATTCTTAATTTTTATTGGCACCGCCAAAAGGTTTAATACCTCGAGGCTTGCCTTATAAATACTGTATTTAATGCCTCTCTAGGCTTGCCCAGAGGTAGTTTATTTATTTATTTTTTGATTGTCTTCCTGAATTCTTTTGCGTTGCTTTTCGCTTAATCCATATTTAAAATACTCATCCGGACTACGCAAAAAGTTATGGTGTTTCATTTCCTCATCGTGCATATCTCTGCTCAAATCGCAATCGAAACGGTACAGCTCAGAATGCCATCTTTTAGAATTCTTTCCTCTAAAATTGATAAAGTGCCCAATACCCCAAGTAATTCCTCTTCCGTCTTTAGAATCGGTAAATGCATCAGGGATGTAAGCATTAGGTCCTGTTGGCATCATTTCGGTAATGGCCATTACTTCAAAATTCACCCAATCCTCGGCATACTGAATAGTGAAGTGCTCACTACCATCACGAATGGTTAATGATGCTACTCCTTCTTTCCAAGGGAAGAAACAAATCTCATGACCTGAGTTCTGAACCGGATTCAAGTCGTGCTTTTTAAATGGGCCAAGCGGATTATCAGCAATAGCCAATCCAATACCGCTCCATACCGTTTGCGGGCGGTTGAATGCTGCCTTATAGTACACGTATATTTTACCATCTTTTACCAATGGCGTTGGCGCCTGAATGGCGAATTGATCCCACTCTCCTTTGGCTCCGGTAGGAATCACTACATCGTTCACATGCGTCCACGGGCCATTGATGTTATCGGCGTAAGCCACACCTACCGGACAATAATCGCCACGCACACCGCTTGGCTCTGTAAATGCCTGATAGTAGATATAGTACTTGCCTTTAAACTTTAAGATATCGGGTGTTGCCACTGCTCTCCATCCCGGAATTGGATACTCAGGACGCGTAACGGCTACACCTTGCTCTTCCCAATGGAAACCATCTTTGCTGGTTGCATACCAAACCTCAGCCAAATCCCAATCGGTTGTGGGGATGGTGTCATTCCATGTACCATCTGTTTCCATCACAGAGTAATCTTGTGAGAAACGACCTACCGGAGCAATTGGAGTCTCTCTCTTGGTATACCACACGTAATATTTGCCATTTTCAAAAAGCACCTTCGAAGGATCGCGACGGGTAATGGTTGCATCCCCATCGTTATAATCAAAGCCCGTAAGCTTGGTATATTTAAACTGCGTGTAAAGTTCGTTTTCAGCATTTACATGCGATGGATACTGATTAAAACTGCGATCTAAAGCTGAGCTCAATTCGTAATCTTTTGAATACTCAGTAACCTGATATGGAAAAGCCTCAGTTTTTGGCTTCGCCGTTTTTAAAGGAATCACCAAGGAATACGAAACTTCACTCCCTTTTGGCAAGATGGCAATAATCAAAGCCTTAGGCATACCATTCTCCATATAGAATTTTGGCATATCTGCTGTTCTTTCCGTTTTGGTTACTGTGCCATCCGTCCATTTAATTTCACCTGCTTTAATTACCAAAAAGTTTTTAGCAGGTTTCCAATCAAAGCCCATATCACTGCCTTCAAATAACATGGTAGATCCATCGGGGTAATCGCTCCAAACGCCGCGCGAATCTTTAGCCAAGCAATAATAATTACCGTTATAAATCCACTCTACATGATCATCAATGGCAAATGAAGCTTTGGGTTTCTCAATAAAAGGCTCACCCGTATCAGTAAATGGTCCGAGAGGCGAACGAGATGTTGCGGTTACATGAACCACTTTACCATTTTTAAACTTTGGGTGCGGCTCAACATATTTATAGGCCATTAAAAACACACCATCGTTACGGCGTGTTACTGTTGGCGTTGAAGTCATCATTCTATCGCCTGTAACATCAATCAAAGGCTTATCGAAACGTTTCCACTCACCGTTTAAATCATCGGCCACAGCCAAACCAATACGCTGATTGTTGCGATTTATCCACCACTCTTGGTCATTCTCAATTGAAGGCATTCTGTCATCAGGAGTTTTATCCCAATAACCACTTCCTCGGTTACCCATATGGTATAGGTAATATTTGCCCTTATACTCTATCACATGCGGGTTGTGAGTACAATCGCCATCCCAATATTGATTGCCTCTAGGTGGCAAAACTAAATTTTTGAACTTGTATGGTCCAGTAAGATTATCAGAAACCGCATGTGCAATTTCGGAATGTGTAACCCAACCATGGTGGCCTCTACTTTTTAACCACCTTGAATATATGGCATGGTATTTACCATCCTTTCCTTTTAAAATGTTGGTTCCCCACACATTGTAATCCTCTTCCTGAATAATATTTGCTTTATCAAACTTTTCAGGAAGCAACTCTCCAAAATTAAAATCTTCTTGTGCATGAGCACTGATGACTGCGATAATGCATAATAATGTAACTACTATTTGTTTCATAAATCAAGTATTTATTATAGCATATAATTTTTACAACTATTGCTGCGTTAATTGCTTTGCAGCTTCTTCTCGTTTCTTTCTTAAACCGCCCAAACCTTGTTTAAAATAAACTTCAGGACGATGCCAAACTCCGGTTGATTTCATCGATTTTTCATCTACATCTAAACTTAAATCACAATCGACACGGGCAATGATAGAGTGTTTTCTATCGCGTGATGTTGCTGCATTAATAAAGTGACAGACACCCCAGGTTACACCTCGGCCATACTCAGTATTTGTAAAAGCATCTGGCGTATAAAATCCGCAAGCAGTTGGCGTTAACTCAACGGTTGCTGCAATCTCAAAATTTACACCATCGGCAGCGTATTGTATGGTTTGTGCTTCGTTGCCATCTTTAATTGCTAAAGCTGCAATTCCCTCTTTAAACGGGAAATATGTGGTTTCATGTCCTGAGTTTAAAACCGGATTTAAAGGATGCTTTTCAAATGGGCCGAATGGGTTATCAGCTATTACCAGACCGTGGGCAACTGCATATTTATCTCTCTTATCGGGCCATTTATTATAGGCTGCTTTGTAGTAAAGGTAGATCTTACCATCACGTACAATAAGATGCGGGTCTTGTGTCTGATCCTGATCCCACTCTCCTTTTTTACCTCTTGGTACTAACTCTTTCCCTGTGTGTGTCCAGGGGCCATCTGGTGAATCAGCATAGGCCATTGATATAGGGCACCAATCGCCGCGTGTTCCGCTTGGTTCGTTGAATGCCTGAAAATATAGGTAGTACTTTCCTTCCCAAATTAAAATGTCAGGCGTAGCCACAGAACGCCAACCTAAAGCAGGTTTCTTTGGTCGAGCCACTGCAACGCCTTGTTCTTCCCACTTAAAACCATCTTGGCTAGTAGCATACCATAAATCGCATAAATCCCAATCGGTAGATGGAATTTCGTCGGTAGCCTGATCTGCTTCTCCCCAGCCAAGAGGTGGCACTTTTGTATGGCGTTTGGTATACCATATATAGTATTTACCATTAATTAAAACAGGTCGCGATGGATCTCGACGCGTGATGGTTCCATCTCCGCCATTATAATCAAAACCTTCTAAACGTGTGTATTTAAATTGCGAAAACAATTCATTATCCTGAACTCGAGGTGCCGGATAATCGAACATACGCTCTGCCGCTGCACTTAGCGCAAAATCAGGTTTTGACTCAGGCATTGCGTGGGGAAATACCTGATGGGGCTTACTTATCTCTTGCTCATTTTTTGTGGTACACGAAAAAACGAATATTGATATTAAGCATAACACTATTATCTCTTTCTTTTTCATAAAGTTATTAGTTTTTATTGCCTAGATATTTTATGTAAGTATAGTATACGCCATAGTTCTGTTTTCCTTCTATGAAATCATTAACTAAAAGCGTTTTTCCTTTTTCAAGATTCACTGTAAAAGTTACGGCCTCATCCTTTTCTGTTATTGCTTTTTCGAGGATTTTATTAGCGATGCTGATTCTTACTTTTTCAGGATGAATGGTTTGGTAGGTATACATCCCTTTGGGATTTTCTGATGGAATACCCCACACTGGCCCTGAGCATTCTTTGGGCCAACGGCGACATTCTACCTGATACTTACCGTCGCGTTCCACTTTAATGGCGTGGCTGTTGTTCTTATTCTTCTTGCCTGCGCATACTTGTTCTGCTTTCCAAATTCCACCGTCTTCGCCAATGGCGTGCTGTATGCTTAGGGTAACTTCCTCTTGTGCTGCGTGGCCTATTAGGTTGCAAGTAAACTCATTATACTCGGTGTTTTCTTTTGCTTTTGCTAAGAATTCCTGATTTGCATTCAGCATCTGCATCACCAACTCCCTTTGCTCATTGGCAACATTATTCTTTTGCTTTCTATCGTCTTTTATATTGTACAACTGCTTTCCGTTTAGCAAACGCCAATCATCCTGCATAATGCAAGTCTGCTCAATATCCATTGGCGGGCGCCAATCTTGACGGTGGTGTACATATACATTTCTTGGCTGTAGATTTTTACTCTCCTTACGTAACAGAGGTGAGAAATCAAGACCATCTAATTCCATAGCCTTAGGAACCTTCAGCTTACACAATCCTGCTAAAGTTGGAATCAAATCAACATGAGCTGTTAGTTCACGGATATCTTTACCGCCTTTTATTTTGCCATCTTTCCAACGAATGAAAAATGGAACACGATGACCGCCATCGAGCTTACTACCTTTTTTACCACTGAAGCCCATGTTGTAACCAATCTTTCCATCTTTACTGACTCCATTTCCGGAACCGTTGTCTGTGGTAAAAATCAGGATGGTATTATCTGCCAAACCCATTTCCTTAAGAAACTCCTCAAGCTTGCCGAAATTTTCATCTATGTTGGTAATCATTCCGTAAAACTCAGCGCTGTATATATTTTTTCCTACTTCTGATCGGTAAGGTGCTGCATATTTCTCATCCACAATCAATGGACTATGGGGTGCATTTGTAGGCAAGTAAATAAAGAAAGGCTTGTTCTTATTTTCCTTTATAAACTTGATGGTTTCGTTGAACCAAACATCGGTACAATAACCCTCGAACTGTTGCGGCTTATTATTTACGTAGTAGGTATCATCAAAATAGCTATTGCCCCAATAATCAGAAAGCTCTCCTACTCCACCAGCTTTGTGAAATACGGCATGATCGAATCCGCAGTCTGTAGCACGCACCGGGTAATTATCGCCCAAATGCCATTTGCCAAACATAGCGGTTGTGTAGCCGTTTTGCTTAAACATATCAGCCATGGTTGGTGCGCCATCAAATAAAGCATCTCGGCCTTTATAGGTAGCCCAAACCCCATTATTTATAGGGTAACGCCCCGTCATAATTGCACCACGCGTTGGCGCACAAAGCGGACTCACATGAAAGTCGGTCATTCGAACCGATTGCTTGTAAAAAGCATCGAGATTTGGTGTTTGTATATAGGTATTTCCATGACAGCCAATGTCTCCTATTCCCTGATCATCGGTAAGAATGAGTATCACATTAGGCTTTTCTCCCTTTTGAGAAAAAGTAGAACCAAAAAAACCAAGGAAAATCATTAGATAAAAGACCCTTTTCATAGTATTATTTCTTTTGATAATAGCGTACATAATCCACCTTCATGCTTGTTCCATCAATGGCATCAGTAACTGGGCCCGACCACTTGATGATGGCCAAACTTAACCATATGGGAGATTCGCTAAAACAGAAATCATTTTTCTCCCTGCGTACCTCTTGCCCATCGAAATAAAAAACTATGTTTTCTTCGTCCCACAATAAGCCATAAGTATGAAACTCTTCTCCAAAATTGTAATCCTCAGATACATCTAACACAGAAATATCGTTCCATTTTCCATTATAGAAATATTGAACCTTATAATCAGAAAGCAGGTTGTGCCAATTCTTATGCTTATCTCTCCATCCATTTAAAAATTGAATACAGCCAATGGTGATTTCGTTATCCCATTCAAACTCTATCCACTTGTTTCCTTTTTCTTGTGTGCTCCAGCTTGTATTCCATTTACCATCAATCAAATTCTTTTCTGAATTATTGTTTTTGTACGAACCGCTTGAGCTAATTTTCACATCCTTGGCTGTGGCTAGATTCTTTAAACCCGCAATATCGGTATCCGCTGAAGGCGACATTACATCAGGATAATTTCCGTTGTTGATGCCGTAAACCCTGAACTCACCAATATTAAAACGTGCGTTATTATTTGATTGTAATCGTACTTTTTGCGCTTTCACCGGAATTTCTAATTGAATGGAATATCCGGGTTTAGCACCAAATGGGAAAGCTTTATGATATGAGTAATGCTTTTTCTTACCATTTTCATCATAAGTAAAATCGCTCCATTGGTGGATGTTGGTATTCATTTCGTTAGGATAGTGCCCTTCGTTAATATCTATTTCAAAACGCTTACCTTCTTTCGGGTCAGCACCTCTTGTCATTAACCAAAACGAGTTATTGGTAGCCTCAACAGCTGCATACTTATATCTGCACTCGAAGTATCCGTACTTGAATCGCTTTTTAGTCCATATACTACCTGAAGTCCACTCCTGACCTCCTTTATTTTCTTTTCTATTTTCTAAATACAGCAAACCATCCTTTACTACGGCATTCTCGCGCCAGCGACTACACAGAATATGATGGTTCGACCCGTTTTGCGAATCCCAACTATCATCTAATTTACTATTGGGATAATCAAACTCATCGTGCCACGATAGGTACCAATTTTTAGTGGTATCAATTTCGGCGGGTAGTTGAGCATATATTAATGTAAACGATGTGCTTAAAAATAGCGCAATAACTAAAAAAAATGCCTTTTGCATAATTGTGGATTTATTTTCTAGTTCTTAATGAATGTTCCTGACTTTGATCCGTGCTGTGATTCAATCAAATAACAATACATACCCTGCGGCAGACTTGCAATATTGATGGTTGATTCATTTACTTGATCGTGATGAATTAACCTATTGCCCGTTGCATCAAAAATTGAAAGCGAATCGTTAGGTGATATTCCTTTAAAGCTAATTTGATTACTGGCAGGATTTGGAAATACCTCCACCTTATTGCCTGCGGTGGTCCCAACACTTGTATTTTCATTATATTGGTAATAACGCACATAATCCACTTTCATACTGGTACCATCAATGGCATCGGTAACAGCTCCTGCTAAGCCATCGGATAATAAAGCCAAGCTTAAATATATTTTGGTTTCGGCAGTTACAAAATCGTGCGGAAAGGTTCTGATTAATTCACCATCAAAATAGTATTTAATCACATCCTCTGTCCATAACATCCCTACGGTATGAAACTCCTCTGAAAAATCTGCACCATAAGCAATGTTAAAGTCGGCAATTTCTACCCACTCGTTTCCGTTATGATATTCTATTTTATAATTGTCAATCAAGTTTTTCCATGTAGATCCGCTTAACCAACCGTTGGTAAACTGAATACATCCAACTTCTTTCGATTCTGAAAAAGAAATCTCTAACCACTTTTCACCCTCTTTTTGTGTAATCCAGCTTGCCGCAGAACCCAAATTGATGCCATCGGCTACATTTTCAGGACTAGTGTTTCTACCATCAATAACATAATTTCCACTAGCAGAAAAAGTAGTTCCTGATGCTCTTGAATGATTTACCAAACCATCTACTTCGTTATCTGCACCATTTGTAGTGGCATCTTTCGGATAACCATTTGCATTGGGTGCATATACTCTGAACTCGCCAATATGAAAATGAGAACCATGATTTGATGAAAACCTAATTTTATTGGTGTTTATTGGCGTGCTAAGTTTGTGCGTATAGGCAACTTCCTTTTCAATGCCGCCCATCTCGAAGTATTCTGGCCATATATCATGACTTCCATCTTCATGCTTATCTGTCCAATTATGAATATTGGTATTTACTTTATTCGGATAATGTCCTTCATTAGGATCTAATTCAACCGCCTTCTCTCCTTCAGGAATATCGTAGCCAGTCCACATCCAAAACGAATTATTAGTACCCGTTGCGCCTGCATATTTATACTTGCACTCGTAATAACCATAATGAAACTTCTCCTTTGTCCAGATACTAGCTGCAGTCCATTCCTGTCCTCCACGATTTTCTTTTTTAGCCTGAAGCTCTAAAATTCCATTAGCCACAACAGCATTCTCTCGCCATCGACTACAAATAACCATCCCTCCCGATGGTCCATTTTGTGAAATCCAATTATTATCGAGCTGGCTGTCTTCATAATCAAACTCATCGTTCCAAGATAGGTACCAACCATTATCGAGATCAATTTCACTGGGTAGTTGAGCAAAGGAATTTAACGAAAGCCCCAAAGTGAAAAATAGGAGTATGTAAGCGTGTGTTATTTTTTTCATAGAATTAATTTTTTTCTGATTTAAAATTGTTATCCAAAGTTATCTTAGTGAGGCTATTTGAGCAATCAGTAGGGCTAGCATATAACTTGACTGCACTTGCAAACCACTATAATATAACTATATTTGAAGCCATCGACACAATAACAACAATCTTACAACATGCTCTATTGTAATATATTAAAGAAAATACCCCTCATCGTACTAATCATTTATCCCCTATGGAATTTAAAGGCAAATTCAAATGAGGATACGCAAGGCAAAAGCTCTAATTCTATCCTTAATATTATTGAATTGGCCAATGATGATTTGTTAACCGGACGTTTCAACAGCTCCTTTGAACGACTTAGTAATATATTGCCCGAAGCTATACAGACGAAGGATACGGTGGCTCAAATTTTAATTTATCGCAAGTTTGGGGTTTTGTATGGTAAGTTCGGACAAAACAAGCTTTCGCTTGAGCACATGAAGAAAGGCTTAACTTTAGCTAAAAAGCAGAAGAATACAAAGCTCACCATTTCTTGTTTACACGCCTTAGCATCGCAGTATTCTGAGATTGGTGAATACCATACCTCTTTGCAATATCTCGACTCGTGTTTGTTGCGTAGTACTAAGCAATTTATTCCGCATTATATAAAATCGCTGTATGCCCGTAATTTCTTAAGAATGGGTGAATATGGGAAGGCTACCGAATATTTTAATGATATTTTACCCGAATTAAAATATACCAATTACAATCATCAGGTGGCTATTATTAATAATGTAGCTGAGTTAAAATTAGCCATCAACCAAACGGATAGCGCTCAGTATTACTTTGAAAAAGCTTTAGATATAGTAAATAAACAGCAAATTCACCCTATGATTAAACCCTCGTTGTTAAACAACCTGGCACAGTTGTATTATAAAAAGGGGAACAAAAATAAGGCCTACCAGTACATGAGTGAAGCTAACACTTGTTCTGATAGTATTTTTAATATACTTGGCGAAAACAACAAAGAACTGTTTAAACTAAAAAGTAAATACAGCGACGACATACTTAAGAAGGAACAAACCATAAAGGAACAAAACCTACATATTGAAGCTATTAACAAAGCGAGTTTCCGCTTAAAACTGTTGATTGCCATTTTATTGGTTCTTGCAATAATTGCTTTTTATACGGTAAAAATGCGATTTAAAATGCGCAGTATGGCTCAAACACAAGAGTATACTAAAAAGAAGAATGAAGCTGTGTTAGAAACAAAAAATAAAGAATTGGCCGTTAATGCCTTACAACTGATAGAAAAAGAACATACCATAGAGGAGTTACTAGACTTTGTAAAGGAAAATGACAAAGATAAACACAAAAGCCTTGCGCATAAATACGAGCAAAACAGCAAAAAATTATGGAACGATTTTCATGATAGGTTTACGCAAATAAACAATCAGTTTTATGAGCGTTTGCTAGAGATTGCTCCAGGGCTAACCCCTACTGAGCTTAAACATTGTGCGCTTATTAAGCTTAACTTTGATAGTAAAGAGATGGCTCAGATTTTGGGTATATCGCAGAATAGTGTGCACATGAGCCGATCGAGAATACGTAAAAAACTAAATTTAAATAGAGAGGATAGTTTGAGTAATTATATTGCGGGGATTTAGCTGTATTGCTTTGGTTTAAATTGATTTGCCATGAGCAGAGCTTCATTGTATAATGGAATGACTTCTTCTTTACCTACTAAAACAAATACACTGTTCCCCATGATGTAAGAAATGCCGTATAGGAGAACTGTACATACTTTTATGCAGTAAAAAGTTGTGGTGTGAGATGTTCTACGCTAGACTAATGGCCTAGCGGCGCTCTACTCGATTATGTATTCATTTTTTATTTAAGATTCCAAGTTCAATCAACTTATCAGCCTTTTCTTTTCTTAGTTTATCAACACTATAATTGGTCTTTTGCTGGGAAATCCATTTATATAACTCCTCGTCAAATTCTCTAGTGATTTCGGCATCTCCATATTCCTCTATAAACAATTCTATCAATTCAATATAGTCATGCCAACGTTTTGACTTTTTACTTGTAGCTGGAAGTTTAACTCTTAACTTTTCTAATTCAACTATTTGCTCATCTTTCAATTTGCCATATCTGAATGCTCTTCGTTGACCATGAACCCAAGCAGCTAATTCAGGGTATTCTTTATCGTCTTTGTTTAGATTGGGATTAGGTATCTTTTTTAATTTTTCTAGTTTTTTAAACCATAAGGTTGTGATATGACCTTGCTTATCTTTCTTCTTTTGAGTCCCAATTTCAAAGAACCCAATATCATGTAGCATTTTAATCTTCCATTCTTCTTTTACCCCTTTCGTTTTTATACGATATACATAATTTCCTAAGGATGGATTAGGTTTATAACTTGAAGAAATATTAAAATTTCCATTATCAATTTTAAAATTGGAAAGCTGGTCTATAAATTTTTGAAATTTGAAAACATCCATATCCCAAACTACTCCAAGTTCTTCCAATAGCTCTATTCTATCCTGGGAAAGAATCTTTCTCTTTTTTTTATAATGGTCTCGTTGATCGTTTAACCATTTACCGAGCTGTGGATATCTTTCATCTTTAAAAGTTTGTGAAACATTGCAATCACCAAACTCTAATTTATATTGCTCCAATAACGCTAAGTTGTCCAGCCAGCCATCTTCATTGTTGATCGTTCGAACACCACTCATGTCCCATTGAAAACCTATATTTTCTAGTTTCTCAATTTGCCATTGCTTTAATTTTTCATTCTTGTACTTGCCTCTTTCTATAGCCACCCAATTTGATATATAAAACAGAGGATGAGTATTGTCCTTATATCTTTTAATATTGCTATCTCCCGTTTGTTTATATATTTCAAATAGCTGATTATAACTTTCTAGCCATTTCCTTTCCCAAAATAATGGATGACTATCACCAAAATAGAAATTAATGCTTTCCAATTTTTGTTGATGTTCTTCAGGCATTAAGTTTGCCTCATATAATTGTTTCTGCTTCCGATACCAACCATATAATGTTCTATCCTTGTAGTCTTTCGGAACGGTGCAATGATTATTATCTTTCTGAAAAGCTTGCATTTTAACAAACATAAAATCCCACTTTTCCAGATATTCTTCTGTTATTTTTAAAATTGATATATATTTCTTAGGTGGTTTGTTGTCTTTAATTTCAATTGTCCCTAATTCAGGAATTTCAGGATTCTTCCCTTTAGGCTTTGATTTATCATGTGTTTTTGATTTTCCTTCTGAATTTCCCTCATAATTTTCAATTGAAACAAGTTCCTTCTCAACAAGTTCCTGCAAATACGCTGGGGATAAAACTACAATATTTGAATCTGAGAAATCTAACAAAGGAGCATAATACTCTTTCAGTTGATTTAATACCTTTATTCCACTTTTATCGTTATTTGTAAAATCCAAAAGAATCGATGATTCAACGTTATAAAACAAACCCGATTTAGTCAAGTTGGATGAACCTGTTATAATTCTATTTCGTTCGCCTTCAAATAAATAAATTTTGGGATGATAAATATATCGGTCTGAATTATATATATATGTCTGAACATTTAAAGACAGTAATAACTCCAAAGCCTCTTTAGAGGTTACACATTCATCTATTCCAACATAAAAAGTTAGTTCACGTCCTTCTTTGAGTGCTTTTTCAATAAATGGCTTAAGGTATATTAGACCTGGTTTCCTTATAAATGCAACAAAAACAGTAATCTGAGTAAATGCAGAATCATTGATAGCAGAACATACATGATTCCCTGTAGTTTCATAATCTTCAGAATGTATTCCTTGTCCTATAAATTCAACTATCATAACTTCAATTTATTAGGTAGCTAACGTTCTACGAGGTTGTTTTTAAAATACAATACAACTATATATACCCCACTAGTATGTGATATGTTTAATAAAAACCAAATATATAAACATTTAGTAAACGTTTAACGCTTTAAGTACCCTAAAAATTAGAGTGATGTGGGCTTGTTTCTCATAGGCGTCAGGTGCTTTGGGATCTTGTTTGATGCAAGCTTCCTGCAGCCGTGCAACAGATTTGCATCGCTGATGCAAGCTTCCTGCAACCGTGCAGCGGATTTGCATCGCTGATGCAAGCTCCCTGCAGACGTGCAACGGATTTGCATCGCTGATGCAAGCTTCCTGCAACCGTGCAGCGGATTTGCATCGCTGATGCAAGCTCCCTGCAACCGTACAGCGATTTGCATCGCTGACGCAAGCTCCCTGCAACTTTGCAGCAGATTTGCGTCGCTGACGCAAGCTTCCTGCAACTGTGCAGCAGATTTGCGTCACTGACGCAAGCTTCCTGCAACTTTGCGGCGGATTTGCGTCACTGACGCAAGCTTCCTGCAACTTTGCGACGGATTTGCGTCACTGACGCAAGCTCCCTGCAACTTTGCGGCGGGTTTGCGGGGTCTATTCAATAAACTGTGTCACCAGCATTTTTTCTTTTGCTAAAGCCCTTCATAAAATATCAATAATTCAATAATGCATTTGGTATTATTACTTATTAGGGATTAACTGTAAGGGTATATTTAAGCGCTTATCATCACTTCCTTTTGAAAAATTGCTAATTGCATAGCTATTGTCTTTATTCCAATCACATTCTACTCTCCCATCGCCAAGAACAATATTGCCCAGTTTATTTCTAAACCAATCTGCCAAAGCCCTATATTCCGGAGTGTTTGCAACATTTACTTTTTCAAGTGAATCTGTTCGCAAATCATATAAAGCCATATCAGCTTTTGGTCTATCGCATAGTAAAGCCCAACGAATATCGTTGTTAACATTTTCAGCAGTGGCCACATCCCATCTATCACGCGTACGCATTGAAAAAGCAAAATCTTTTGAGCGCAGGTAAGCGCGGTGCCCACAAACCACATTTACTTCGCCTATAATGTAATCGCGATTAAATTGATTTGGTTTAGCAACAACATCGGCTAAGTTATAACCATCTAAATAGTTGAATTCAGGCGCGCTAATATCTACTCCTGATGCTGCTAACATAGTGGGTGTAAAATCAACAAACTCAATCATACTATTCACCACCTTACCCGGAGGGAACTTTGTTTTATCTGAAGCTACCACAATTGCAGCATCATGTATCGATTGTTTCCAAGGGCCAAACTTAGCCATTATACCTTGCTCACCCAGGTGCCAACCATGATCGCCAACGGTAAAAATAATGAGATAATCCTGACTATTTGCTTGGCAATATTCCTTAAAGGCAGCAACCGATTCGCCTATTAATGCATCTCCATAGGCACAAAAAGCATAATAATCTCGTACCGCTTGCAGTTTCTCTTTATCAGTTAACTGATCTGTTTTGCACTCATTATAAAGTGTTACCAACTGCGGGGGAAAGTTTGAGAGTTCATCGGTACTAAAAGCAGGAATATTATATTTCTTCTTTTTAAATATATCTCTATATGCTTTAGGAGGCAGAATGGGTGTATGTGGTAAATGAAAGCCTAAATTAACCATAAGTGGTTTAGTAGAATCAGCTCCCTTGGCATCTTTACCTGCTAAGGTTTTAAAATTGGCGTTTTTATTCTGTAAATAATTCTTAAACTCCTTAACAATATAGGCATCAATTGTTTTACCGGCTGGTTGAGGGTTAACGCCACCTAAAATTAATGATTTATTGATGCGTGTATAACTTCGTAAAATATCAAATTCAGCATCTACCTTGGCTTGTTTTTCTTTTTCTTCGGGAGCAATTTCACTATCGAGCGATTGTGTTACGTAGGTTAATTTATCGCCGTTAGGATAAATACAGGTTTCTTTGGCATGAACAATGCTTAAAATACCTTCAGGAAATTCTGCTTTTGTTCCTGAATTAAAAACATCGCCAAATCCTTTATGCTGAAGGTCACGCGAAAAGTTAATGGTATGATCGTAAAAAGCAATATCGCCATCTTTATGTTGTATGCCCCAACCTGTTTTTCCGAATACTGCTGTACCATAACCATTATCACCCAATACTTGCGAAACCGTTTTACTTACAAAATCGGCTTTCTGGTGCGATTTAAATTTATAATGCCCACTACGAAATGGATACCTACCGTATTGCATTGAACTACGAGAAGGTGTGCACATGGGTGAATTACAAAAGGCATTGACAAATAAGGTGCCTTCGTTAGCTAAGGCATCAATTTCAGGAGACATTACATAACCCAATTGATTCTCTGCTTTTCCGCTTGTTGCTTTATTATAACAAGCCAAAGCATCTGCCCGGTGGTCGTCGGTTATAATCCATAAGATATTAGGTTGTTGTTGTTGTTGTTGTGCACTCACATGAACACCAAAAAACACCATTACAATAGATATGATGTTTTTAAATATAACTGTTGATTTTTTCATAGTTTATTAAGTTCTATTTAGACCTTTCAAATTTTAATAATAGTGGTCTCTATAGCAATAATAAATCTAAACATTAACTCAACAATTCAATTTTGTAACTATTGATAAACTATACCGGTACCTTTTGTGCTAAATATTTAACCTGCAATATCCATTTGGTATAAGTAACTATTATAATTCACCTTGTGCTTATTCCAAAGGCACACTGAAGTTTGATACTTCACATGAATATCAAAAAAAATCCTCAATAGCAGATGTGCCATTGAGGATGCTTTATATAGAAGTTGTTTAAGTTGTATTAAAGCTTATCTCTTCACAACTTTAATTGCGTATTGTTTATTTTGCTCCGAAGTAAGTACCAATACATAAATTCCGCTTTTAATATGACTTGGCACTAATAATTGTTGGGTACTCTCTGTTACACTCCAGGCATGTACCTTAGTTGCAGACATATTATACAAGTCGGCTCGTGCAACTTTAATTGAGGGCAATGCATTTATTAGTATATGATTATTGAAAGGATTTGGAGATACCGTAATACCGTCTTCTTTCTCAATAGGTTTTACGCTATTATCATCATCATTACCACAAGCCTCTCCGGGTAAACCGTAACATCCATTTCCTGCAGGTCCTTGATGAACATCCCAATCGATACCTGGCACCCAATCATCGCCTAACTCATAAGCACCAACATCAGGAGCATCGCCTACGTAGCCATCGGTATAGCCATCTATTACTCTACCCGCATCAATAGCAGGCGTACCTGCTTTTAGGGTAAAATCGTTACCAGAATAACTAGTAAACGAAGTGGAATTGCCCAAGTTATTCTGCAGGTCATTTCCTTCAACATGTGCCAACCAGTTTTCACCCGTATCTTTATTTCCATCTGCATCTGATGAGCGTTGATCTGAGAGATTGTTCCACATATGCACATTCTCAAATTTATCGTCCTCGTTCGCTCTTATCCATGCGCCCATGGTTCCACCATCAGCTTTGCAGAAGGTGTTATTGAAAATATCCAAATTCAGTCCTTTCCAGTTAATCTGAAGATTAGTCCATTGCACATTCCAAACTACATTTCGATAAACTCTTACATCGCCCGAATTGTTATCCAGATAAATTCCCGCAGCTTTGTATAGGCCATCTCTACAAATAGCATCGTGAAACCAGTTGTGGTGAATATCCATGTTTAAGTCACGCCCGATAGTGTATAACAAAGCGCAATCGTGAGCAATTAAATTACTCTGAGAAAAATCGTTATACGCCACCTCAGAACCTTTAGAAATAATTTGTAATGCATCTCTACCTCCACGAGTTACTTTATTGTGGGTAATTTTAGCATTTCGCTGACCGCGAATCATTAAAGGTGCATCGTAGCTAC
Source organism: Saccharicrinis aurantiacus (assembly GCF_947489045.1). Taxonomy (NCBI): domain Bacteria; kingdom Pseudomonadati; phylum Bacteroidota; class Bacteroidia; order Marinilabiliales; family Marinilabiliaceae; genus Saccharicrinis; species Saccharicrinis aurantiacus. The sequence continues at coordinate 189,701 of NZ_CANLCN010000003.1, read as the reverse complement.
CAACCATATTAAAGTTGTGAATAAGTGAGTTGTTAACGGTAGTTTCTGAGCCAGAATCCCAAATTCCAGAACCATCGCCAAAACCAATCTCACACTTATCAATGGTAGTATTAACAGAGTTCCAGCTAATATCAATCGACCTTACGCCTGTATGAAAGCTTTTGGTAATACCTCTGGTCATTCCGCCATACAAACTAGTGACTCCATTAATTGTATTCCCAGTTCCATCAATTAGTATGCTACCTCCAAAAATGGCCAAGTTTTTAATATGAATATGATGGCGACTTTTTAAATCGACCGCAGTCTCTCTTCGCGCCATTGCAATAGCTCCATCCTCTGGTTGAGCACCATCGGGTAAAATCACATATAGCATTTTAGTACTACTATCAAAGTACCATTCGTTTTTATAATCCAGAGCTTCTTTAATACCTTCCAGATAAAAATCACCGCCATCGCCCGGTGCATGTGCACTAAGAATCCACGCAGGATCTTTTATGGCATCAAAAATGACTTTTCCTGCCGATGAATCTTTAATCCATTCTTTCCAAGCTAACCAACCAGAGCCAGACTTATCACCAAAAAAGAAGATTGAACCACCGTTTGACCAGTCCCAATTGGGAATTTCGCTATTCTCGAGGTAAGCATTAACACTTGTTTCTGAATTACTTCCGCCTTCAGCTCGCAAAGAGTTCAATGTAAATCTATCACCATCTTCGTTGTTTGGCCAACGTGCTAAATCAAGTACGGTTTCTCCATTCATCACAAAGTTTCTTTGTCCCAAATCCCAATCGAGCTGAGCCTTGTAACGTTGCCCGCCGTCTGATGTCCACCCACTTATGGCCTGCATTGCCGAAATAATTACTTTTTCTCCCTCAATAGCTTGAAAAGTAATAGGACTAGCTTCTGTACCTGAGTTAGCAGGATTAATGGTTTCTTCGTAGGTACCTTCGCCTATATAAACCATATCTCCGGCCATGGCCAATGATGCTGCCTTAGCTATTGTTAAAAACGGAGCATCTACAGTTCCTTCATTATCATCATTACCCGCTTTAGTAACGTAATAATCTTTTGAGTATCCGTTACCAAACAAAAGCATTGAGGCAACAAATAGAAATACTATTCTAGTAGTAGTTGTTTTATTCATAATAAGAGTTTGCTGATTATTTTTAATACAAACTCAAATATAGAATAGGAACACCCCCATTGGGGGAAGATATTCATCTAATTATGTCGTGTATATTCTTTACCTATTCTATTTTCATGAATACCTCCCCCTATTTTGGTAGTTACTACCATGATCAATCTCTTGTAAATACTTCTTGTAATTGCCAATAAGCTTTCTTTTTGTTTCGCAATTCGTCTACTACACCCCACTCTCTAAAACCGGATTCTGGTGTACCTTTGTAATTGCTTCTGTAGTCGTTATAACACCATAAGGATAAACCCACAACGTAAGGATATTCTTTAATGGTTTTAATGTAGTTGATGAGCTTCTCATCCAATTCGGCATCTGCCCCTCCACCTATCTGTTTCAATCCTATTTCTGATAGAAAAATGGGTTTGTTAGGAAACTTCTCGTGCGTAAGTTCTGTGTTACGAATAGCATCACCATAGCTATTAATACAAATTAAATCGAGCTTATCGTAGGGTTCGTTACTCATATCGGTATGCTTTCCATAGGCTGTGATTGATACATATGTTTTCAATCGAGTACTATCCAAAGACCCAACATAATCGAGCATTGAGTTAACGTATTCATACTGTTCAGTGGTTAAGCTTTTGGCTCCCCATGGCGCAATAGAATCTCGAAGTTCATTGCCCACACTCCATCCCACAACGCAGGGATGATTATAATCGCGGGTAATTAACTCATGCATCCATTTTTTGGTTTGAGGATTGTTAGGAAATGATTGTGGATCATCATCACCCCAAACAGGTATTTCTTCAATAATAAGATAACCAACACTATCGCAAAAATTCAAAAGATTAGGCGCTAAAGGAGCATGCATCATTCTTGAGAAACTTGTACCTAAGGCTTTCATATCCATAATATCACTTTTTACCAATATATCAGGCTCTGTATTTCCATATTCCGGATGATCGTGCACTCTATTTATACCATCCATTTTAATGGGACGATTATTAAAAAACAATTGTTCCCCTATGGCTTCAATCTTTCTAACACCAAACTTATCATCTTTATAATCAAGCACTGATCCATTATGCTTTATTTTACTTGATAAGCGATACAAATACGGATGGTCTAATTCCCATAACTGATAATCGGATAATTTTGCCTTAATAACATATTGATGAAATGCTGTTGAATTCCCCTTTATTGAAATCTCCTTTTGATATTCTTCTTTACTATTGCTCCCATCAATAATAGAGGACAGTATAGATACATTTTGAACTTCCGTTGCGTTATTCTCAAGCTTATACTTGACATTAATGGTAAGGCTGTTATTCTCAAAATCAGGAATCGCATCAATATGCTGATACATTATGCGAACATCATTATTGGCTACTAGGGCAACATTACGACTTATACCACCCCATGCCCACCAAGCACCACGTTTATAAGTATTATCGGCCTGCACTACCAATTGATAGGCATTACCGGTATCTACCAACTTGGTGATATTAAACTCAAATGGTGTATATCCACCAACGTGCGTACCTAATAATTCGCCATTGAGCCACACTTTGGCCGTTTGATATACGGCGTCAAATTTTAAGCGAATTTGCTTATTGTCCCAATTAGAAGGTACATTAATTGTGCGCTGGTAATATCCTTTACCAACAAACTCAGCGTATTTATCACTAGTATCCCAATTGCCAGGAACTGAGAGTGTATCCCACTCTGAGAAATGGGTTTTAAACACTTCTGCTTCTGTAAGACTATTAGAGGCTAAAAAATACCAATTGCCATTTAAACTAATCGTTTGTTTTTCGGTATTACAAGAGATCAATAATACGACAAACAAAAGCGTGAATAATAACTTGATTTTTTGCATAGAATATGTTTTTTGTGGCTACAATTTAATTGTGTTTATATAAAGTTATTTTAAGTTGTATTAGAAAACTAAAAGTAGCGAATGATTTCATTTACTTTTGCGAATTCCTATTCAATAGCAAATGTAGAGCGCATCGCCTTCTTTACACTAAGCTATTCTTATCGTATAACTATACAAGTAATAATTACAACTAGAATAAAACTATACAATACACACATAGAGATTCATATACAAACCCTTACAGGATAATATCTATACAAGTCAAAAACATTCTAATATTAAGCATAGTCTTCTCATACCTTAGTTAAATGTTTATAATAACTGAAGAAAGTTGTATTCACATTGATGCGAATTAGTATAAACTTGAATAAGCAAAACATTTTAAGATTGTAATTTCCATGGATATAATTTCGTTCATCAACTAAACATAGTATTTGGTGTAAAATTATAGTACCCAAGCCTAGACTTTATGAATACTATTCATTAAATTATTGCTTCTAACTAATTTAAATTAAGCTTATGAAACTCACTCAACTTACAAAGGCAGTTATTCTTTTACTAGTGCTTCAATCCTCCATAAACTATATTAGCGCCCAATCTAAAAAAGAAGTTCAAGAAGAACTAGATGCGGTATTAATAAAACAATCAGAATTGCTAACTAAGAATAAAGAACTAAATGCCTTACTTAATGATTATTCTATCTTTTATAGTAAAATTAAAAAAGAACTCCTAAGTAATCAAAATCAAGAAGAACCCGTACAACAAGGTACGCTATCTATTACTGAAAGTATACAGAATCTCAAAAACAACTCGCTATCATTATCGCTTGTTAGAGACTCGCTTGAGTTGGCTCTTAAAAAATCAAATGAAGAAATTACACGACTAACTATCCAAAATGAAGTTGTTAGAAACTACTTACTTGGCGATGCAGAAGAGGCTTCATTCCCAAGCTTAGAAAGCGAATTTGAAGGAAGCTGGAATTTATACCTAAGACCCATCCAAATGGTTGGTAAGCCCTTTGAATCGGGTTTTATTAGTACAAACCCACTATTGATGAATGATAGCATTAGTGCTAATTATTTATACAAAATAGAATTTGGAGAGGACGAAATAGCCACCCTATCCTTTAAAAGTGGAGAGGCAAAAAAGGTGTTCTATACCATAAATAATTTCAGTGTAAATGCTCCATATGATATAGTATTTACAAAGCAAAGCGAGTTTAAACTAGTGGCACATATTTCGCCCATGCCTAATGGTTTAGAGATTTCGTACGAAGTACCTCTAAAAACAGATAAGGTGATTTATTATTATGGAACCATTAAACGATAACAAACTTACCAAGTGAACTTGATACTGCTTTCGCTTACAATAATTCAAGGCGCCAAAATTAAACTAGGCTTTCTCCACATGTGCAGCAAATGTGGAGAAAGCACCCACTATCCTTAAAACATTTGGAAGGAGCTGATATTAAGAAAATTTCATACCTTAAGTAAAAAAGTGTAATCTACACACTTAAATACATTTGCAATTGAGAAAAAGTAAATGAAGACGCATATGATTAGAACAAAATCTAATTTGTTTCCTTTATCTCAATAAAAACCTATACATTATGAAAAACAAAACACTCAGCTACTCTTCATTACTCTTTTTGCTTCTACTTGCTATACCTTGTGCTAAAGCACAAAGTGGTATTCAGTTTCCTAAAAGTGATTCAACATCTGTTAAAAAAGAATATCCTTATGTTTTACCCATTTGGGGGCAAGAGGTTGTGGATAGAAATATTGACCTACAATTACCTTTTGGTTTTAACGTGAATTATGTATTTAACCAAATGTCGCTTGAGTTAACCGAATTTAGTATGAATTTTTACGATGGCGAAAACTTAGATGATATCATCAATCCAGAATCCTTAAATTTTACAGAAACGGTTGCTACATCAAATGGAGTTAACGTAAGAGCAGATGCTTGGATATTACCACTACTTAATGTGTATGGTCTCTATTCGAGAAATCAAGGGTCAACAAAAGTATCTTTTCAACCACAAATGGTTGAAACAGGCTTAGGGCCCAATGGAAATTTAAAGCAAATAACAACTCCGGTAAAACCGATAGATGTGCCAAAAGTAAATTTCTCCACTAATTCGTTCGGAATTGGTTCAACTGCAGTTTATGGATGGGACGATTACTTTGTTAGTGTAGATGGAAATATTACATGGACTACATCTGATTTATTGGCAGAAACAGTAACATTCTTTGTTGGATCAGGTCGAATTGGAAGAAGAGTTGTATTCCGAAATAAAATGAAATTGTCGGTATATATTGGTGCCATGTATCGCGACTTTGTAAATAGAGAGAATAATACAGGTTCCCTAGGAGTGCCAGAGCTTGATGAAGCCATGACTCAGGCAATTGGTGTTTTAAATACTATAAACAATGAGCAAATTGACCTTTGGGAAAGTTTGCCAGACAGAACTCCTGGTAAAGAAGAAAAACTAAACGAACTATACGCTCGTGAACAACGTCTTGATTATGCGCTAGGGAGAGTTGAAGAATCCAATGCAATTAACTACAGCATAAAAAAAGAAATTATTGATAACTGGAGTACTCAGTTAGGGTTTAACTATGAAATTTCAGATCATTGGATGTATAGAGCCGAATTAGGTTATAGAGCCGATCAAAAGTTCTTTATGACTGGTTTACAATATCGATTTGGTTTTTAGAAATATTACTTCAAATATTAAACCCGCATTAATACTAGATAGATCTAATATAAATGCGGGTTTATACTATCCTCTTAAAGGCATACTGAATACCATCTTCCAATACTTCTGCCCTTCTTTCAATACTAGGAAATACTTTCATTATCATTGATAAAATGAAGACACGCCTATCTCATAATTATGATATGGTGCCTTTGATTTATTTTCATACGCTAGACAAAATTATACCACTAATTATTAACAAAATCTGTTTTAAAACCGAATTATAAATTCGGTATACCTAAACAGTGTCAAATAATTGGTAGCAAAGCAACGTGCGATTCTACTTATCAATAACAACAAATTATTACTACATTTGGGCTTACAACCTAAAACAATAATATATGAACAGAACATTTAATTTACTGATGATTACAGCATTACTTTTAACAGCCTGTAATCCATCTGCAAAAAAACAAAGTATGATGCCAACAAATCTGCCTGATGCTCCTATTGCGGAGAAAAAGGATTCTGTATTAACCATTCATAATGATACACGTATCGACCCTTATTTTTGGATGCGTTTAACTGATGAACAAAAAGTAGCAGAAACACCCGATATTCAAACTCAAAAAGTACTTGATTATTTAAATGCTGAAAATAGCTATACAGAAACAGCACTTAAAAACACGGAACCATTACAAGAAAAGTTATTTGATGAAATTGTTGGTCGCATTAAAAAAGACGATGCATCAGTACCTTATTTCTCAAATGGATATTGGTATTATGTGCGTTACGAAGAAGGTAAAGAGTACGCCATTCACTGTCGTAAAAAGGGTTCTTTAGAAGAGAAAGAACAGATACTTTTAGATATAAATGAATTAGCCGTAGGACATGAATATTACGCAGCCTATGGTTTAAAAGTGAGTCCTGACAATAAAACATTGGCTTTTGCTGAGGATACTGTAAGTCGTAGAATTTACACCATCCGTTTTAAAAACATAGAAACAGGCGAATTCTATAGCGATGTTATACCTAATGTTGAAGCAGGAGGTGCCTGGGCTAACGATAACAAAACCTATTTTTACACATCTAAAAACTTAACCTCACTTTTAAGTGAAAAAATATGGCGCCATAAACTAGGCACAGCTAATAAGGCTGATGTTATGGTTTATCACGAGAAAGATCCATCGTACTACATTGGTGTTTACAAATCTAAATCTGATCAATACATCATCATTTACAACAGTAGCACTTTAGTGAGCGACTATCAGATATTAGATGCCAATAATCCTACTGGTAAATTTAAACAGTTTACCCCACGAGGTACGGATCACGAGTACTCAATCAGTCACTATAAAGACAAGTTTTATATTGTTACCAATGATAAAGCGCAAAACTTCAGACTGATGGAAACATCGGTTAATGCTACCGATATGAGTAATTGGAAAGAAGTATTACCTCATCGCAAAGATGTTTTATTAAATGGTATAGAAGTATTTAATGATTATTTGGTAGTAAGTGAGCGTAGTAATGCCTTACCTCATCTTCGCATCATCAATCAAAAAAACAAAGAAGAGCATTATCTTGATTTTGGTGAGCCAGTATATTTATCATATATCAGCATTAATCCAGAGTTTGATACTGAAATTCTTCGTTATGGATACAGTTCTTTAACTACTCCAAATTCTACCATTGATTACAACATGCGCACCAAACAAAAAGAGGTAAAAAAGGTGCAAGAAGTAATTGGTGGTCATGAACCAAGTGAATATGTTTCAGAACGCCAATGGGCAGTAGCTCGCGATGGTAAGAAAGTACCTATGTCTATAGTATATAAAAAAAGTACTGAGCTTAATGATGAAACCCCTCTCCTTTTATATGCCTACGGTTCATACGGTAATACAATTGATCCGTATTTTAGCTCAACACGTTTAAGTTTATTAGATAGAGGATTTGTTTTTGCCATAGCACACATCCGTGGTGGTCAGGCAATGGGACGCGAGTGGTACGATGATGGTAAAATGATGAATAAGATGAACACCTTCAACGATTATATTGATTGTGCCAAGCATTTAATTAAAGCAAACTATACATCGGCAGACCATTTATATGCAATGGGCGGCAGTGCCGGTGGTTTATTAATGGGTGCTGTAATAAATATGCAGCCCGATTTATTTAACGGAGTTATAGCTGCCGTGCCGTTTGTGGATGTGGTTTCTACTATGTTAGATGAAACAATTCCGTTAACCACAAATGAGTTTGATGAATGGGGAAATCCGAAAGAAGAAGCTGCTTATAAGTATATGCTTACTTACTCTCCATACGATCAGGTAAAAGCGCAGGAATATCCTAACTTACTAATCACAACAGGTTTATTTGATTCGCAAGTACAATATTGGGAACCAGCTAAATGGCTTGCAAAGTTACGCGATACGAAGACTGATGATAACTTATTAATTATGCATACAAACATGGAGGCCGGTCACGGCGGTGCTTCCGGACGTTTTAAACGTTACAAGGAAACCGCTTTGGAGTACAGCTTTATGTTTATGCTAGAAGGAATTGATCAATAGGATTTAATTTCTATCAAAACATTAATTAAAAGCGACTTGTTATTTAAACAGGTCGCTTTTTTTATATAGAAGTAATATAAGGTTGTAGGGCAATTACGAGAGTGGCGTATTGAGTTTTACCAATGAAATCAAGGTGTTATTCGCAGATTTTCGATACAACTTTAAACAACTTCTTAAATAATTTCGAATGCATTATTGAATGATTGATAAGAAATTGAATTATTTGAGGATGTTTTTGGTATAAACACTTAATTATGTCAGTAAAAATAATAACTCCGACTCCAAACCTTACAGAAAGCCTCGAGTTCTATAAAAAGTTAAACTTTAAGGTAGAAAGCTCTGGCACATCATATCTAGTTAGTGATGCTAAAATTACTATTGAACTTTCTGAAAATAAAAAATATAGGAAGGGCTTTAAAATTAGCACCTCAAATAAAGCTGAACTAATAAATAAGCTGAGTTCGCATGCTATCTTACTTAATCAAGATGATGATTCTATTGCAGTGGATAGAAATGGCCTTTGGTATTACATTACTGAAGAGGATTTCACAACAGCAGACGGTTCAAACCAATCGATTTTAGGTACAAATTTTGGTGTAAGTATCGAAACTGCACATATGCAACATACTAAAGACCTCCTTATTTTGTTAGGTTTCAAATTGCAAATGGAAAATGAGGAACAGGGTTTCATTCAGCTTAAAACTAAAGGTGATTTCTACATTAGTTTGATGAAACCGTTCTCTTGTCCACATTTATTTAATAACCCGGCACTCAACTATTTTAACGGGAAGGACAATCTTAATATTATTGATCATATCAAAACTAAAAACATCTCTGTTTATGAGAATATTACAGCGTTTAATACGGAAAACTTGGTAGATAACATCTCATTAATGGATCCAAGCGGCATAGGCTTTTTTATATTTAACGACTGATTGTAAAAAAATCATTATGTTTCATGTGATCATAAAAACTACCTTTGCAAGGTCAAAAAATTAATGACAAGGAGGACTCGACAACTTGTTGTAATTAAGCTATAAATTTAAAAGTTTAAGTATGCGTTTATCAAAAATTGGGCTTTTGCCACGAATTATAATAGCCATTATCTTAGGTATTGGTATCGGACTAATTTCTCCTGATGGTATGGTTAGGGCCTTTGTTACCTTCAACGACTTATTTGGCAATTTCTTAGGATTTGTAATTCCTCTTATTATACTCGGTTTTGTTGCACCAGGTATTGCCGATTTAGGTAAAGGAGCCGGTAAACTACTTGGTATTACTGCATTAATAGCCTATGGATTTACTATTTTCTCTGGCTTTTTCACCTTCAGTGTTAGTCAGTTTGCATTACCTAAACTATTAACAACCAGCGATCAAATACATATTGAAGAAACTGTAGATACACTCACTCCTTTCTTTACAGTTGAAATGCCCCCACTCATGGGTGTTATGTCTGCATTAGTCGCTGCTTTTGCCCTAGGTCTTGGAATGGCTTCAATAAAAGGAACTACACTAAAAAATGCCTTTGAAGATTTTAAAGAAGTGGTAGAAAAGATTATTTCTGTAGCCATAATTCCCTTACTTCCGCTTTACATATTTGGTATCTTTCTAAAAATGACGGCTTCCGGACAAGTACTGCCCGTTTTAAGTGTTTTTATAAAAGTTATCCTTATCATATTCTTCTTAACCGTTGTTCTTTTATTTATTCAGTTTACTATTGCTGCATGGGTAAGCAAACAAAATGCTTGGAAATTACTTAAAAATATGTTTCCAGCTTATATGACAGCACTCGGCACACAATCATCAGCCGCCACAATACCTGTAACATTAGAGCAAACCATTAAAAACGGCGTAGATGAAGATTTGGCTGGTTTTGTAGTACCCCTTTGTGCCACTATCCACTTATCAGGTAGCACTATGAAAATAGTTGCGTGTGCCATGGCAATTATGATGTTATCGGGTATGCCCGTTACATTTGGTGCACTTGCTGGTTTTATTTTAATGTTAGGTATTGCTATGGTGGCAGCCCCTGGGGTTCCGGGTGGAGCCATTATGGCTGCGTTAGGTATATTAGAAAGTATGCTTGGCTTTAGCGCCGAGCTGCAAGGCCTAATGATTGCCCTTTACATTGCCATGGATAGCTTTGGAACAGCAACTAATGTAACTGGCGATGGTGCTATTGCAGTAATTGTTAATAAAATTGCCCATAAAAAAGGCTAATTTTTGAGAAACTTCGGTGTTCTAACGGGCCGCACTAAACATTAATATATTTATATTGTTTTTATATTTGACAGCTGATTAATTAATCGAAACAAAATATTTTGTACTATGAAAATAAAACAACTTTTCAGCAATAATCAAGAGTGGATAAATACCAAATTAAAACAAGATCCTGACTTTCTTAAAAAGCTTTCGAGCGATCAAAAACCTACCATTTTATATATAGGTTGCTCGGATAGTAGAGTAACGGCAGAAGAACTTATGGGTGCGCAGCCTGGTGAAGTATTTGTACATAGAAATATTGCCAATATGGTACCTAATACTGACCTAAGTTCCATGTCTGTAATAAACTATGCCGTAAGTATTTTAAAAGTACAGCATATTGTAGTATGTGGTCACTATGGTTGCGGAGGTGTAAAGGCTGCCATGGATTCGTCTGATCTCGGAATTCTTAATCCGTGGTTAAGAAATATTAGAGACGTTTACAGATTGCATAGGGAACAACTAATGGCTATTGAAGATGAATCTGAACGATACAGAAGATTAGTTGAGTTAAATATTCAAGAGCAATGCATCAACGTTATTAAAACAGCTGATTATCAAAAGGCTTATAAAGATCGTAAAGCATCAGTGCACGGGATGGTATTTGACCTAGAAACTGGTAAATTAAAAGACCTAAAAATTGACTTTGATAAAGAGCTTGAACAAATAATGGAAATTTACACATTAGACTGATTAAAGTTTATATCATTTTTATAGATAAGGCCAATAACTGATAATATCTATTGACCTTTTCTATAAAACCCTATTAGGCTTCTATTATTATCTCCTTTAATGGAATATCGCACATCCGGCTGCAACGGCACGGTATATAACAACTAATACTCTAATATAGATTCTATTTAAATAATTGGCATAAAAGTTGATTCAGATACAGAACAACATTACTTACAGAACATAAATATTTAATAGTTATGGGTAAGATATATCACAAACCAAGAATAGAAGAAATAAAAATAGATCAGGAAATTGTTATGATGGCACCTTCTACGCCTGAATGGAAGCCTGGAGACGAAAATCCTCCATGGGTGGGTAATCCTGATCATCCAGACCACCCGAGCAATAAACCTAAAAATAAGATATTTAACAACCCATTGGAGCAGAACACGCCCTTTGGAGGTGATAGCGTTTTTTAAACAATACATTTTCATTAAAAACAACAATACACCCTACTATGCTACATTGCTAGTTAGGAGGTTTTGTGTTGTAAAATATTATATACGCTTGGCTATATAAAACACGTAGCCATAATAAGTTCCATACTTTTTATACAGCTCAATCTCTTTCTGCTCACCATCTATAATGGCTTTTGCGGCTTTACTGTTCGCATGCTTTTTTAAGAAAGATGAAAATCTTTCTTCCATCGGATTATAATAATTATCTAACCAACAATTATTAGGTAAGATAAAATGTGCTACTGGAGAATATCCATTTTCTTCAATCACCTTAGTTTTATTAGAAATGGTATCAATTTCAGGATAAGCATTCGTCCAAAACTCATGTACTTCACTAGGTCTGTTATTACTTAACCAAGATATTTCAGTAACTGCAACATAACCTCCTTCTTTTATAAACGGCTTCCATTGCCTAAGTCCATTTTCAAAACCTATGTTATAAATAGCTCCTTCCGACCAAATAATGTCAAATTCGTTAGTTATAAACGGAAGTTTATCCATTGAAGCCTCCATAGTTAATACCTTATCTTGTAATCCTAGCTTATTGGCATTTTCATTTACCTTATCTAAAAACTGCGGAAATAAATCTACAGCTAATACCTTTCCGTCTATATTATTTGCAATAGAAATTGTTTGAGCACCTGTGCCAGATCCAATATCAGCTACTCTTAAATCCTTATTATTAATTATATCAATAAAGCTCAATGCCTTTAGAGTTTCTTTATCGCTTCCTGGCCCTTGTCTTTTTCCTCCTAAGTGAAAATCAATAATATATTCTATATCAGTCATAGATAATGTCTTAAATTATATTTATTAAGCACAACACATTTGTCCACTATTCTTAAACTCTTTAATAGTCATACCATAAGTCTTTTTAAAAGAACGCGCCAAGTGGCTACTATCGGTAAAATTAAGCTGAAAGGCTATTTCCTTAACCGATAAATCAGTATGCAACACTTTTGTTTCTACAATCTTTAATTTCGATTTTAGTATATAATCCGCTAAACTTAAACCCGCTTGCTTCTTAAAATACTCTGAGAAGTACGACTTTGAAATTCCAAACTTATCTGCCAAAACAGGAACACGTATTTTGTCCTTATCCAAAATATTGGTATTAACGTAGCGTACAATCTCACCAAACCTATTGTCTATATCGTTTGCCTGATCAACATATCTCTTTTCAATACTGCGTGCCAAAATATTTAAAATAGAAGCCAAAGCCCCTGTCATTATCGATTGCGAAAAACTATCGGCCACTAAATGCTCCTGATAAATAGTTTTAATATTGTTTATTATAAAGTCGCGCTCACGCTCTGTTTCAATAATATCTCCGGGAGCTTTATTATAATTAGCCAATATGTAAGCTATTTTATCAAACCAAACATGGTAATCTGTTAAAGCATCTTTGTTTAAAAAATAATGATCGGTAAAACGTATAAAATAAAAACGTGAAGCTTCATCAATCTTAAAAGAATGACAATCTAATGGCGGTAACAAAAAAACATTACCCTCCTGAAAACTAAATTCATGCTGATTAATACACTGAGTGCCTTTACCCTTTTCTACATAAACAATCTCGAAGAAATTATTCTTGTAGGGTCGCTTATCCCAAACTTCAAACTCTTCAATATGAATTTCAAATAGCTTATTTATCGACTTCGTAATCATTGTATATTTATTGGTACCACTGTGCAAATATACGACATTTAATAATTAAAGTACTTCTATATTGCATTATAGGATACTATAACAAATAACATCTCCAATATTAATACAATAATACCTCATATATTTACATCGTATTAATTAGAGTATAGCCTATCTTTGTATTGTTCACTTTGATATAAAAACAAGTGAATATTGATAATGAACTCGCTTATTGGTAAATTAATGAACACTAATAAAAATAATCATTTAAACTTTAACAGGATGTCAAGTCAAAAATTAACAATTGTAGCAAGAATTACCGTAAAAGAAGGAAAAGCTGATTTTGTAAAATCAGAACTATTGAAACTAATAGACATAACACGAGCTGAGGAAGGGTGTATTAATTATGATTTACATCAGGATAATGAGAATCCAAACTTCTTTTTATTCTTCGAGAACTGGGAAAATCGTGAGTTGTGGCAAAAACACATGGGCAACCAGCACTTAGCTGATTATATAAAAAATACAGAGGGCGCTGTTGAAGAATTTATTGTGCATGAAATGTCGCACATTGCCTAGTATTGCTCAATTATTCTGAATTCGAAAAGTAAGTAGTATTAACATAAATAATAGATAAGTTATGGATGCAATAGAACTAATAGAAGGACGTAGAAGCGTACGTAAATTCAAAAATGAAAAGGTAGACCGCGAAGTAATGAAAGACATTATTTCTGTAAGCCGATGGGCTCCATCATGGGGAAATTTTCAAGTTGCGCGATATACTATTATTGATGACGATGAAACCATACAAAAACTTGCAACCGATGGCGTTAATGGTTTTGTGTATAACATTAATACACTTAAAGAAGCTAAAGGTGTGGCTGTATTAAGCTTTGTAAAAGGCAAAAGTGGAAAGCTCGAAGGTGATGACTATGCTACATCTAAGGCCAATGTATGGGAAGTTTTTGATGCTGGTATTGCTTGTCAAACATTTTGCCTAGCTGCACATGCCAAGGGCGTAGGAACCTGTGTTATGGGAGTAATAAGCGATGTATCTGTTGCTGAAATAATAAACTTACCAGAAGAAGAAACTGTTGCTGCTTTAATTGTTTACGGTTACGAAGAAGGCACAACCGCTCCTACTAAACGTAAAGAAGTAGACGAAATACTACGATTTATTTAATTAGAATTCAATTAATAGGATGCATAGATAGTAGCTAGAACCATACAACTATCTATGCATTAAAAATTAAAATATTATGAGTAAACATATATTAATAACAGGAAGTACTGACGGAATAGGCAAAATATTAGCCCTTGAATTGGCCAACGAAGGACACCACGTTTATATACATGGACGCAATCAGGAAAAGGTAATGGCTGTTGTTAATGAAATAGTTAATACTAGCAACAACAATAACATCAGAGGCTTCATTGCCGATTTGTCGGATTTAGCTGCTGTTAAAGACATGGCCGATCAAATAAACAAAAGTATTCCCCAACTAGATGCCTTAGTAAATAATGCTGGTATTTTTAAAAGTTCGGCAAGTACAAAATCAGGTTATGAATTACGTTTTACCGTAAACTACTTAGCTCCATATTTGCTCACCAAGGAGGTAATGCCATTACTTAAAAAGGCAGATCAAGCGCGTATTGTTAATTTAAGTTCGGCCGCACAAGCACCTGTTGCAAT
Organism: Saccharicrinis aurantiacus; assembly: GCF_947489045.1. Classification (NCBI taxonomy): domain Bacteria; kingdom Pseudomonadati; phylum Bacteroidota; class Bacteroidia; order Marinilabiliales; family Marinilabiliaceae; genus Saccharicrinis; species Saccharicrinis aurantiacus. The sequence continues at coordinate 174,615 of NZ_CANLCN010000003.1, read as the reverse complement.
TGATGCTGCAAAAGGAACAAGGGCTATTTCTGTTAACGAAGCTTATGCACAAAGTAAATTGGCATTAACCATGTGGAGTTTTTATTTAGCCAATAAGCAAGAAGACATAAGCGTTATAGCAGTAAATCCGGGCTCGCTTTTAAACACCAAGATGGCAAATGAAGCTTACGGACAACACTGGTCTCCGGCTGAAAAAGGTTCGGATATATTATACGATTTAACGCTTGGAAAACAATACCAAGACTTAACGGGTAAATACTACAATAACGATAATGGCGGATTTGCAAGAGCACATGCTGATGCTTACAATCAGGATGCTATTAACGAGCTTATTGAAGAAACTGAGAAAATGATTCTGTTATAAGTCTTTACTCTTTCTTATCAATTACTTGTACACAAAAGGTTGCTTCATGCTTATTCCTAAATAACAATTAAGCCATATGGTAATAAGTGTTAAAGTAGAATTGAATATGGCGTTTATAACTTATAAAACATCACTTATATCTCATAAAACGCTAAGTTTGCACTTCAATACTACAACTAATGACAAAGCATCCTCAATTTAAATACATCATTGAGCTTAATATCGCCTTAATATTTATGGCAACATCGGGGGTTCTAGCCCGATATATTGAACTCCCTTTAACCATTACCATTGTAACAAGAGCCATAATTGCAGGCATATTACTTTTTGCTTTTTGCATTTGGAAAGGCTTCAATTTAAAAATAAAGAAACAAGATTTGCCTATGCTTGCCCTAAGCGGAATACTTATGGGTTTGCATTGGCTTACTTATTTTGAAGCCCTACGATTATCGAATGTAGCTGTTGGTATGATTTCGTTATTTACTTTCCCAATCATCACTTCGTTTTTAGAACCGCTTTTATTAAAAACCCCATTTCAACGCATTCACCTGTTATTGGGATTGTTGGTTTTAGTTGGTATTTACTTTTTGGTTCCAGAGTTCAGTTTTGAACATGATTACACCAAAGCTTTAGCTTATGGCGTATTATCTGCCTTTGTGTATTCGCTCAGAAACATCATCGTAAAATCAAAAACTAGCAACTATAATGGCTCTATATTAATGATGTATCAGATGTTCACCATTGTGATTATACTATCTCCTTTCTTTTTCATTGAAGAAAACATTGATGTTATGGCTCAACTTCCGGCGAATTTGGCACTTGGTATTATAACCACTGCCATTGGGCATACCTTATTTTTATACAGCCTCAAAAAATTCTCGGTTACCTCCACAAGTATTATGAGTTGCATACAGCCCGTTTATGGAATAGTACTTGCCATTATTTTCTTAAACGAATTGCCTGATAGTAATTCAATTATTGGCGGATTCATCGTACTATTATCTGTAATACTCGAAAGTTTGCGCAGTTTAAAAACATCACGCTCACGTGTAAATTAATCCTACAAAACACCTCTATGATACAAGATATTCATCCACACCTCTTCAGTAACACCTTTGTTAGTAAAGAAAACATTGAAGCAAACGATAACATATTTCTATTTAAGGATAATGCCCTTTTACTTATTCAGAATGCTACTACCGTTTCCTTACCTCGTAAGAAGGATATAGAAAACTGTCCTTCTAGCGGACGTTTTTTATTCACCCTAAATGAGGTACACTGTTACTTAGTTCTGGATTTTAAAATTGAAGAAGAAGAAAACAACTTTATTTATCAGGAAATACGATTTCCGAATGTGATTTCTGCTCCTGAAATAGATTGGGCAAGTATTGTTGCATTACAATTACGTAATTGGTATTTACAGCACAAGTATTGTGGAAAGTGCGGATCTGAAACTCATGCAAAAACAACTGAGCGATGCATAGAGTGCAGCAACTGTGGTAATATCATATACCCAAATATTGCACCTGCTGTGATAGTGGCTATTTTAAAGGGCGATACATTATTAATGGCTCATAATGCCAATTTTCCTGAAGGCTTCTACTCTATTATTGCCGGATTTGTTGATGTGGGCGAAACTGTTGAGCAATGCATACAGCGCGAAGCTATGGAAGAAGTAGGAATTAAAGTAAAAAACATACGCTACTATAAAAGTCAGCCTTGGTCGTATTCAAGCTCGCTTATGCTGGGCTTTATTGCTGAAGCAGATGACGATGCTGTGCTTGAACTAGATAATAAGGAGATTGTAGCTGCCGATTGGTACTCAAAAGACAAACTACCCGATCATCCGAATACCAGAAGTATTGCCGGCGAGTTAATTGAATTATTTAAAAAAGGAGCCTTATAAATTCTCGTTTACAAGGCTCCCTCAATCAATATTTACACAAGTTAATGCACAATATTATACGGCTTATTTTCTTTATTTAGATGCTTTTTCCACTGTATGTAACCAACTACCGAAAACACGGTATAAACCACGGTTAAACCAGCATAATAATCTAAAGACCTGTTGTGGTATAAAAATATAGTGCTCAAATTAATTACCACCCAATAAATCCATCCACTCAATTTCTTTTTAGCTTCAAGATAGCTGGCAATAAAACTAAAAATAGTTGTAGTAGAATCCAGAAATGGACTTTTGGCATCGGTGTAATTAGAGAATACGTAACCCAAAGCATACGACAAAAGAATTCCTACTGATATAATCAGTAAATGGCTAGATGCTTTTACATCGGTAACCTTAAGTTGTTCTTCCGGACTTTTATTCCATAAAACATAACCGTAAACACCAATTATTACATAGTATACATACAAAATTGACTCAGCATACAAGGTTGATCTATAGAAAAGCCAAATACTTACCAAGGAAGATGCAATCCCAAAAAACCAACATATTTTATTCTCCTTTATTATAAAGTATAGATAGGCAAAACCTAATATAACAGCTGTTATCTCTAAAACTAAATCCATTTATTGCTTGATATTAAAATAAGTTTAAATAATCGCGATAATAATCTAACGCATCCACTTGGGTATTTTGTAATGCTATTTTTGCATCAGGTTTAACTAAAGAAAAAAATGCGAATGAGTATCTTTCTTCATCAATATTTGGCAGCTCAACGTGGTGCATCAGTGCAGTTTGTTTTCCGGCTGTGATATATTGCATTAAATAACCATTAAAGGCAAAAACATTCTGTTTCTTCCCCACTATAAAGGATTGATCATTCTGTACATATGCCAAGCCTTCCTCTACCCCAAAGGGAAAAGTTGTAAGTAAGGAGACATCAGAATGGTCCGACAAACGCTTATTATCATTAGCATTTTTACTCCTGTTATTTACTTTAGGATAGTAATTACATGAAACCATATGCCCTACCGATTCTTTATAAAATTCGCGTAGGTTCTGATCTCCTATTTTCTCAATAATTCCTAATTCAATTGTTGAGATAAGCTCTTTTATTTTCTTCCATTCCAAATCAAAGAAATCTTTAAATTCGATAGGGAAATCAAATGAACCAGCGAAATCAGACAATACAAAAGTATGCAACATATCTGAAGGATATTGATTTAAACTATCGGCTTGACCCATATAAGAATAACCATCAAAAGCTCTGTTGTAACATTTTTGTAAATACTGATTCTTATAATCAGAATCCTTACTTAAGAAAGACCGAAAAGCATTACGCAATAGTGCATCCGAAAAAGCAAGCTGAGACGTAGTGGTAATCAATTCTTCATTTATAATGTGGCTCATTAACTCTGTGTTTTGTGCCTCTGTTAAATCACCAAATGAGATAATTGTTCAGTACAAATAAAAAAAAGTGCAACATCGTTAAATATTGCACTCCATATCAATATTATTGTAGTATTTATAAATCTAAATCAACTATAGTTATGCCACTACCACCTTCTTGGATATGTGCATCCTTGCAACTTTTCACATGTGGCATAGTATTCAGCATTTCTCTAATCATGGTGCGCAAAATCCCATTTCCTTTTCCGTGAAGAATCTTCACTTCACTTACTTCGCACATTATGGCATCATCAATATGATTCATAACAATAGCAATGGCTTCTTCTCCTCTATGCCCGCGCACATCCAAATCAGGTTTAAAACTTAATTTCTTAGTACGTACTTTTTCAGCAATACCTGAGCCAAAACTCTGTTGGTTCATACTGCGCATAGTCTGCTTTAATTGCTTATTACTAATTTTCTCTAGTCGAGATACCTTTACTGAGGTTACCATATGACCAAATGCAACTGAAGCATTATTGCCTTTAATGCTCATCACTTCACCTGGAAGCGACTGTCCTTCTAGTTTTACCTTATCACCCTCTCTAATTATGCCATCATCCTCTGGCTTGGCTTTCTTCTTGAGTTTTTTGGGGGCTTGAACCTTTTGCTCTACTTGCTCATCCAACACCTCGTCGGGCCCAGCTTCATCTTTATTTTTCTTACGCTGCTGGCGATTCTTGATGCGCTCAATCTCTTTATCTATTCTGGCCTTTTGCTTATCGTCGGTTTGCTCTAATCGCTCCTTAAATTCATTTAATCCGACACGAGCCTTTTTAGTTTTTTCTTTTTCAGCTTGGCTTTCCTTAATCTCACGAATGGTACGTTCAATACGCTTATTCGCTGTTCCTACCAATTCTTCAGCTTCTTTACGTGCCTTTTCAATTATGAGATTACGCTCTTTCTTACTTCGTTCAAGTTCTGATAAATATTTTGCAGATAACTCTTCAAGCTGCTTGTCTTTTCTGCGAATATTATCGCGCTTCTGCTCCCAGTAGCGTTTATCACGAGCAATCTCACGTAAGTGCTTATCAAAGTTAATATGATCTTCTCCTATTTGCGATTTGGCTCCATCTAACAAATCCTCGGGCAAACCAATTTTACGTGCAATTTCGAATGCAAATGAACTACCGGGCTGTCCGATCAGTAACTTAAACAATGGCTTAATTTGATGCGTATCAAACTGCATCGCGCCATTCTCTATTCCGTTAATACCCGAAGCGTAATGTTTTAAATTGGTATAGTGCGTTGTAATTACACCATTCAATTTCATCTCGTTAAAGCGCTTTAAAACCGCTTCTGCAATGGCTCCACCTAAAGCAGGTTCTGTTCCCGTACCAAACTCATCCACCAAGATTAAAGTTTCAGGAGTTCCATAACGCAGAAAATGCTTCATATTTAACAAGTGAGAACTATAGGTACTCAAATCATTTTCGATGGACTGCTGATCACCAATATCAATAAATATTTGATTGTAAACACCCATTGTGCTTCGGGCATCCATTGGCACTAACAAACCACACTGAAACATATATTGTAACAAGCCAACCGTTTGCAAACATACAGACTTACCACCAGCATTAGGTCCGGATATAAGCACAATACGCTGCTCGGTATCTAACTTAATGGTTAGCGGAACAACTTCTTTTTCTTCAGCCTTATGCTGAAGGTATAGTAATGGATGTACTGAATCTTCCCAATTTACCTCTGGATGATTTACCATTTTAGGCAAACAGGCATTTATTTGAAGCGCAAACTTTGCTTTTGCCCTAATAAAATCCATGATACCCAAAAATTCATACGAGAATATTAAATCATCAAGGTAAGGTCGGATACTATCTGAAAAGTTTACCAAAATGCGAATCATCTCACGCTTCTCAGCATACTCTAATTCACGTATTTCATTATTTACTTCAACAATCTCGGTTGGCTCAATAAACGATGTTTTACCCGTAGCAGATTCATCATGAATAATACCGTTTAGCTTACGCTTATTACCTGCAGGAACTGGAATTACTGCTCTACCATCGCGAATAGCAACATTTGTATCTGCATCAACCAACCCCGCTTTACGCGCATTGGCCAATATGCTTGCCATTTTGCGAGATACTCCGGCTTGTTTTTTAAACTTATCATTACGTATTTGAGCCAATTCAGGAGAGGCATTATCCTTTATCTTCCCAAATTTATTTAAGATACCATCAATACGATCAAAAATATATGGATATACCATTACTTTTGAAGCAATCTCTCTTAGAAATGGGTATTGATTAGATTCTTCCTTATTATTAAAAAATCGTACAATATCTTTAACGGCAGATAACGATCTTCGTAAATCATACAATTCTCGCTCCTCTAAATAAAGGCCTTCAACCTTTATTCTGCCCAAAGGGCCTCGCACATCAATATAATAACTTGTTGGAAATGTGGACTCAGAAACGCAAATTTGCTTAAACTCGTTAGTTTGATTAACCCAGCGGTTAATTACATCGTGCAAGGTTACAAAACGCATTTCACCAACACGCTCTTTCCCCATGCTACTTAAGCACTGTTCTTTTATTAAATTACGAACTTTATCAAAACGGATCTTCTCTTCAAAAAACTCAGGATATATCACTTCGTTGTACTCTATTATTGGTATTGCGCAAAAGTAATAAAATAAGATCGTTGTTTGAAATAATTATAGTGCAGACAAGTTTTTAAAACAATAAAAGCCAAATTTCGCAATTATTAAGTAATATTGTGTCAATATTTAAACATGCTTAATTTTTAAACACTAATTATGAAGAATTTTTTATTGATTATATCAGTTTTATTAATAGCCGCTAATGCAAATGCTCAAGAAGCTTTTTCGTTTGGAGTAAAAGGTGGGGCTAGTTTTTTTAATTATGACACCGAGTTTCTGAATAAACATGATAATCCAAATATCAGTAACTACGAACAAGAAACTCTACCAGGATACAACATTGGAGTATTTGCAAAAATATTTTTAACTGGGCCACTTTATTTTCAACCAGAAGTATATTACTCGCAAAAATCGATGAAAGAAACCATTACAGTGGTTGAAGGCTCAATTCCTTTAAAATTTGCTAAGAATGATGTAATGCATTTCGTAGATGTTCCATTATTGCTTAATGCAACTATCTTTGATTTTACATTTGCCGGCAAAATTTATGGAATGGCAGGACCTAACTTTTCTTTTTTAACAAGTAGTAAAGAAACTTACGGTACAAACTTTGGAACTACGAGCAACCCTAATACTGAAGATTTAATTAAGGATGCCACTGAAAATGATTTTAAAACCCTTAACTATACATTACAGGCTGGTCTTGGTTATGAAATAAGAAAATTTCATGTAGACTTCCGTTACGAAAGAGGTTTAATGAATATGTCAGAAGAAAACTTTGATATGACTTTAAATAACTTCATGATTGGCATAGGTCTTAGATTTATGTAAGCTTACTTAAGCTTAAAATTTAAAAGCGCAATATTTAAACAAGGGCACTGAAAAGTCTCCCCCTACATTAGGGTAAAAATATATAAGGTTGTAGAATGAGTATTTCACATACTTTTAACTACAACCTTTTTTTATGTAATAAAACCTCGATAAGAACTTAGACAACTTAGGGTATAGCTTAACAGCTCGAATAAAGAGCGTGACAATCGCTTGTTATTATTTATTGGCAACTGGTGTTTAATCTGGAATTATTAGATTAATCCCAAATTGATTACAAATAGCTTTTAGTAAATCTGTATTTTCTTCCTCGGTTTTTCCAATACTGGTTCTACCTATTTTAACTATTTCTCCTTTTTTAATTATGAATGGCTTAATAACTGTTGTTCTAGAAATATATTCAATATTTTTAGCATAAAAATATAATACGTCACTCATTGTTAAATCTCGCAATTTTAATTCTTTATACTCTTCCATTATCCCTTTATGGTCTTTAAAAAATTGGCAATCTTTTATAAAGACAATATACCCTCTATTACCTAAAGAGATAAATATTGAACTCGAATTTATTATATGAATAAAATTGAACACTTGCTCCTGCTTGAAAGTAAATTTGAAAACCGATCCGAAAGGGTCTGGACTGCATTTAAAATCTCCAGAAACACAATGTAGATAATGTCTAGCTTCCTCTAACGGATCTTTAGGAGAAATTACATCGCCTATTTTATAACCAGAATTTTTTCTGTCCCATTCAAATATTTTATCTTTGATTGTCAGACAAAAATGAATCTTATTAGCCCAACGCCAAATATCCGAATCGGTTTCAGATTCACTGGAGATAACTTTTTCTATTCTCCCAAATACTTTCCCATTACATTTTGAACAACATGGAACAACTAATTGCTTATATGAAATCTTAGTCTGGTTTGGTAATACTAATTTCTGATCCCACAAATTAAATTTATGCTGTAACCATTTCGGAAATATATGTTCACGTGTCTTAGCTTTTCGCCCACATACAAAACATGTTTCATTATTTATGTCGAAACTTTTAATCTTAGTAAATTGCTCCATATCATTTGCTGCTATCTAACTTATACCCTCACCACATGCATATATCATTCTACCATATATTCTATATACTCACCTCAAAAAGCAACATAAACACAAGTGGGAATACTTAATTCTGTATGAAAATAGCAAAACTTCTGTTATGTTCATCTACATATATTCATTTAGGAATGAAAATGCACCGCCTACAGTATAATTGATGTGCCATATATCATAAACAAGCCTCTTATAGCCTCAAAGCCTGCGCCTAGGGCAAAAAAAGTGCTGCCCAGGATTAAAGAGTGACTCTTTGTCAGAAAAAGGCTGTTCCCATAGGCGAAAAGGCAATTCCCTAAGGTCAAAAGTGACTCCTTGTCATGAAAAGGCGAGGTATAACCTTCAAAAGGCAAGGTATGGTGATTAAAAGTATCATTTTGTCAGACAAGAAGCAATTAGAGGCATCTTCCTATCAAAATTAAATGAACCCAAACTTTGGATCAGAACCAAATATCGTGTGTGATCCAAAACTTTCTAAATTGATCCGTATCTCCCAATTATATTAGGCAGTATTTATAAAAAAGAAAACCGCGATTAGAATAATCTAATCACGGCTTTCAATCTTTAACCAAACCTAACCCTATCTTTAAGAGATTGCTCTCTAATATTTTGAAGTTGATTAAAAGAAATCGCCTCCAGCAGGAGCCTTTGGCGATTTCCAATCTTTAACCAAACCTAACCCTCTTTTTAAGTCTCATATAAAGAAATCGTCTCAGGCAGAACCCTCGACGATTTCCAATCTTTAACCAAACCTAACCCTAAACTATGAGAAAATTTAAGACCTTTAATATTTTGTTTAGCAAATCTTTATTTGCTATTTTTTGTTCTAATTGTGTAGTACAAATATATGGTCTGTTTTTTAATCCACCAAATATTTAAGCAAATAAATGTCAAAAAAATCACATTTTTCTTAAAATTCATAATTGAAACTTACCGAAAAATACTCTCTAAACTGCAGTTTATCAGACTCATTAGTAAAATATCGCAACTGAGTGTTTATTCGAGTAGACAAATACCTATTTATGCGCATATCAAAAATTAATTCCCAATCTACTTGGTAAAAGTTTTGTGCTATCCGGTAATCAACAAAAGCATCTAAATTAGATACTAATTTAAATTCTGTTGATATATCCCATATAAATGTATTCAGCACCGAAAAACCTGTATTATTTGCAGATTTCTTATCTTCCGCAATGGAATATCGGGTTTGATCAACTTTAACGGTATCCATTACATAGGTAAATTTTGTAGACAAAGGAGAAAATAACAATGTGAAATTCTCATTTGGTTTGTAATCCATACCCAGGGAGAATGTAATATATGCAGGAGCCAATAATGACGATACCGCCTTCTCCCCCTCATCTCCATCTACAGTAAATAATTGCGACTTAAAATTAGATACCAAACTGTAGTACCATTTTTTAGATGCCTTTATACCATATTTATTGAAAAGCTCAATTTGATCCGTATTAATCCTTGCGGGATCAGATTCGGAGCTGATGATACCGAGTTTCTGCCTTATATAATTTTCCCATTCAACATTTCCCTGTTTATAATCTGCCTTTAATATTAAATCACTTTGTAATGAAATGGTACTCTCTCCCCCTTTGGTCCAATTGCTTAGGTGAGTTTGTGCGAACTGCAGACTTTCTGTACCTCCGGTATACCATGGGCCTTCTTTTCTAACACGCTTTTCTAATTGCTTTTTTGTTTCATAATTATCATAATCTAACAATAGTGCAATACCCTCTTCTGCAGAGCGTTTACTCAAATACTTCCTATCTGTTATTAAACGATGTGGTTCTGGTATTTCACTCCAAACAAATTCAACTAGCTCGGGATTGGTTACAAATAGCTTTTCACTGCTTTTTACAAGGTTAAGTGGTTCTCCAATTAAACTACTTGTTTTATTAAAGTAGGCTAGACTATCTAAAAAACCCTGCTTAGAACTTAAAAGATAAGTTTTTTCAAGAGTAGGTTGGTAAGCAATTTTTAGATTATCATCAGAATAATACTTAAGCGATAAAGAATACCCCCTGTAATCAGAATCATCAAAATTTTTAAATAATGTTTGATTTCTAATTATACTATTTGAATCAGAAAGATATACTTGTGGATCTTCAAAATCCTGTAAATTTAAATTCTTAAATAGCAATGAGGTTTCATCATAATCAAAACTATCATTTAAGATGATATTTTGTGTAGAATTACGAAGGCTATCTTGAGAATAGATAGAACTATTTAACAAAACTACATAAACAAAAATACAAGATACTTGGAGTAGATAACGCAAGGGGATACACATCTTTATTACAAATCAAAATTTGAGCAAAAATAGTTTTTTTTTGATAAATTAAGTTAATAACAAGAATAATGGAGTGTAAATAAAGCTTTTTATTTGTCTTCAATTTTTAAAGGCTTAAAAATTAATGAAATTGAATTTACACAATGACGTGTGTTTTTATCGGTAAATCCTTCTCCATAGAAAACATGCCCTAAATGCCCATCACAGTTACTGCAAACAATTTCAACTCTATACCCATCGGCATCTCTCACCTTCTTAACTGCTCCTTCTATTTCATCATCGAAACTAGGCCAACCACAATTAGATTCAAACTTATCTTGCGATAAATATAGTGGTGCATTACAGCGCTTGCATTGATAAACTCCTTTTGCCTTGTGTTTATTATATTTGCCTGTATTAGGCATTTCTGTTCCTTTGTTTATTATAACACGCTGTTCTTCTTCAGTAAGCTTATTACAATTCTTATTTTGCGATACCATACTTACAGAGATTAACAATAGTAAAATAATAAAATTGATTGCTTTCATAATTACTTGCATTTAATATGAAACAAGCATCTGCAACTTTAGTTTTCCAATTAATTTGAACCCTTAAACATACTAGGATATAAATAAGTTTCAACACGTCCTTGCCTGGCCTCTATCTGATCCCAAGAGTCTACATCAAATTTTAATACCACAGCCACACCTGTTGGAAAGTGAAATAAATCTTCGGAAGTTAAATTTACGGTAAACCCAGCAATATCAGGATTATGCCCAAACAAAATTACTGACTCTTTCTTATTATCTATACCAGATAAGTATTTTAACATCGTTTCGGTTGTATACCCTTCATATATAAAGCGCTCATAAAAAACTTCGGTTCCCATAGGACCAAGGTATTCTAAAAACAATTCACAAGTTTGTTTAGCTCTATTAGCGCTGCTGCTTATGTATACATCTGGCTTGCAACCAATTTCCTTAAGTTGAGTTGCAATAAGTTTACTATCCTCAATGCCCCTTGGGAGGAGATTGCGATCATAATCTGATCTAGAATAATCAAACAACTGTTCTGTTTTAGCATGCCTAACTAGTATGAGCTTTTTCATCTGTCTTTTTATTATTTACTATTAACATGGCTAAGTTAAAAAAGTACTTTGTGAGTTAAACAAATTTCTACCTATTTTTGAAGCGACTTACTAATATATTTTTAATGATAAAAATTGGTTTACTTTCGGATACTCACTCACATTTCGACCCTCGATTCATCGATCTCTTTGCAGACTGCGATGAAATATGGCATGCTGGTGATATTGGCGACATTAAAGTTTTAGATAAATTACAACAACTACAGGAAACAAGAGCAGTTTATGGTAATATTGATGATGCAATTATAAGGCGTTCTATTAAAGAAAATGAGCGTTTTATGATTGAAGGAGTTGATGTTTGGATTACTCACATTGGTGGATATCCTGGAAAGTATGACCGAAGAGTTAAAGCTGAATTATTTAATAATCCACCAGATTTATTTATTGCAGGACATTCTCATATATTGAAAGTTATATATGATGAGAAATTGCAATGCTTACATATCAATCCTGGTGCAGCAGGCATTAGCGGGTTTCATGCTGTAAGAACAGCTGTTCGGTTTAATTTAGACAATGGAAAAGTTAAAGATCTTGAAATCATAGAATTAGAGAATAAAAGATTTGGTGGCAAATAACTTTATTAATTGATGTTATTAAAAGTTATATTAAAAACTTCAATTAAAATCGGTACACAAACATTAATTGAATACCAGGCCCTTGATACATATTTTTCAAATTTCGCAGATTAGGTAATCGAGTATCATCAGCATTTACATAGGCCATTAAATGTGCCGATAATCTTTTGAAGGTACGCTCCCACTCAACAAAAGTATACCCTTGCTTATTGTCCCAATCGTAAAATATTATGGATTTAAACTTATCTCTATTTGAAATAGGATAAGAAACTTCTAAAGCAGAAATATTACTGCTGTTATCGAAAGAAAAAGCAGATTGATGATAGGATACCAACATATGCTCAAAAGCAAAGTAAAGGCCATTTCCTACTTCAATCTCTCTATCAATACCAATAGTAAGCAATGATTGATTAGAAAATAAGTATAAGCCTTTATTGTTTATATTATTCCATGATGCTTCAACCCAAGCGCCAAAAGTATAGTTTAGCCTCATATCAAATCCGTATTTTCGCTCTCCTAATACGGTTGATTGAAATTCTTGCTCCACATTTATCATTCTATGATGATAACTAAAGGCCATATGCCCCCGCTCGAATGGGTACTTATAACGTCCGCCAAATTCGGGAATAGTGGGTACGCTTGGAGACCAGTCCCATCCCCTAAGATTATCATTCCCATAAAGCGACCATAAACTCAACTTGGATGAGTTGGAGAAAGTGTAAGTTCCATAGGCTGAATAGACACCATCTGTAATCTTCATCGGATCGCGAGGATCGAGAAGATCAAACCACATTAATGGCCGTAACATACGCGCCGATCCAAAACTAATATCTTGTAAGCCTAATGAAAATGAGAAGTTTTCATATAAGTAACTTCCGGCTAAGCGATACAAACTAATTTCTCCATCAGAATTATAATCATCAAAATTAGTATTTATAACTCCCCAGGCATATGCAGCTGCATTAACACTAAACTTATGCTTATTTTCACTTGAATAGTCATATGTTAAGCTTGGTACTATTCGCGCTCCTAATGATAATGGATAATTATTATTACTATGAACCCAAGTACCTATATCACCCTTAAAATAAAGCGAATCAGATTTATTTTGACTACTCAAATGAAAAAGACTAAATACGAAGGAAATTAAAAGAAAACTGGCTCTCATTTACAATTTATAAGTAACCATAAAATTACTAGATTTTAAACTAAAAAAAAGGATATCGCAGACTTGTTTTAATAACTCTAGATATTAAACTATTTATTAGTGTATTACTCTATTATTAAAAACAACAAAGCCAACAGTTTAATACTATTGGCTCTGATGTATTTAAAAATGCACTAAAAACTTATTTTTTTGACTTTAGCTTAAACCAATCAAAAGCTGCCTTTTTATTACTCTCACTACCTTCTGACGTGGCATACATTCCAATATAGGTTCCATTAAATCCCCAAGCTACTTCATCACTAAATGAAGACATATCTTGTACTCCTCCAATTTGTGTTAAGTCTTTGTCTGAACTTCCAAAGAAGAATGTTACATTCAAACCATCACCTACAGTTTTTAATATTACTTGTTTCCCTTTATAAGGCAAACGAGCTATTTCTTCGCTTATTCCTTTTTCACCTTTTACTGTTTTTGCCGTTGTTTTAAGCAAAACAATCTCATTTTTCTGACGAAGTAATTGATAATGAGTTGATGATTTACGATAAAGCACTAAACCTGCTTTCTCATTATCCTTTTTAGAAGAAAACTCCATTTGAGTGGATGCTTCATAATAATGACTTTTAACTCGGCGTGCTAAATAAGAAGGGTTTTTCCACTCATTAACCGTTTCCGGACGTAAATCAATTTGCATTTTACCTTTTACCTGCTCATACCATGATACATTTGGCGTGCGCAAACAATTCCATTCTAAATCAATATTGTCGCCATCAAAATTATTAAGCTCTTTTACTGCAGGTACTGGCGTCCAGGGTAAATTTGGTCTTTGCTGCTCTTCCTTCAGTAATCCGAAACCTGGATTGTACATTAATGTTAATCCACTTTCGTTATTCCAAAGCTCAACCTTTGCAAGAAAAGTTTCTCGTGCTAAAATTGCATGCTTTTCAACAGGACGTTTTGCCAACATAACACTCCACCATTCTCCATTTTGGGTTTGTACTAAATCAGCATGCCCAGTTTGTGTGATGGGATAAGTATAGCCCAAATGGCGATGCGTTAATACTGGGTTTGCATGATTTGGTACATACGGTCCCCATAAATCTTTACTATTAAAAATAGTTACAGCATGGAACTCACTTGTTCCGCCCTCTCCTATTAGTAATACATATTCTCCATTTATTTTATACAAATGTGGTCCTTCGGCCCAACGTGCATTTGAAGCGTGGCCATAAGTTAACTGCTTTTTCTCGCCTAATAACAAACCTTTATCCGGATCAATTTCTTGCATCCAAACACCATTTTTGCCGGGCCATTCCCCTTGGGTTCCATCAACAATACCAGCTCCTGTATAATAACATTTGCCATCATCATCCCAAAATAATGATGGATCAATACCCGGAGCATCATTAATCCACATTGGATCACTCCATGGTCCTGCAGGATTTTTCGCAGTAATTATAAAATTCCCCTTTTGTCCTACCATCGTAGTTATAATGTAAAAGGTACCATTATTATACCTAATACTTGGCGCAAAAATCCCATTCGAGTTTTTTAAGCCATCATTATACTTTATCTGATCAGGACGATGTAAACCATGCCCAATTTTCTCCCAATTTACCAAATCCTTGCTTCTATGAATTGGCAATCCTGGGAACCATTCAAATGTGGAATTTACCATATAATAGGTATCTCCCACTCTGCAAATAGACGGATCAGGGTAGAACCCAGATAAAATAGGATTTTTAAATGTTTCATTAGTTATTTGACTTTCTATTGTGCCAAATATCATCAACAGAAAGAATAAATGGAAATTTCTAAATAACATATCAATTAGAGTTAATTTATTTAAATGATTATTACCTGAAAGATGATAAGCTTTGATCAATAACTCAAGAATTAATACTTAGCAATATATGTACACACCAATACACCCCCCAAATTAGCACAAATTAAAGGTACATTTCTAGACCATGGTAAAATCAACTTATGCATGTTATAATACAATTTTGCGTAATTGATTAGTGCTGTATTTTTAAAATAAATGCACCTACTAAAAAATAAACTGCTATTGGCAGATAAAAAGCTCTATGTGCTAGCTAGTAGAGATATTTTTAAAAAAGCCGTTTCAAACGATTGAACTTACATTTTATTTTTGGCAGATTGATTTTAAGTAAAGATTACAAGCCTTTGGTTATTATTTTTAGTAGATTTTAATTTAAAGATAAGTAAACAAAAATGCCTGGTAGCAAAATACTACCAGGCATCATTATTAAAAATTACAATAAACTAGTTCTTAGTTTATTCTTCGCATCAAATACCTAATAGTTACGGTACTTTCACCAATTGTCATAGCTCTAAATATTTCAAGCTTATCCCAATCAACATATGCAACTGTATACTCTTGTACATAATCATCATCTCCCGTTAAGGTTAACTTATCTGTGCTTTCAGATTGCCAATCTCCAGCAGAAGCGAAATTATCTACATTAATAAATAAAAATTTACCATTATTATTTAAATGTAGTGATGACATGGATACAAACTCTACTTCTCCGTCTGCCATTACATTCTCAACTTCCCATTCACCTGTTAAAATACTTGCAGGCTCTGGTGTTTCTGTTTCAAGGCAGGAGCTTAAAGCTCCTGCAATGAATAACAATAACACTGCTATTTTTATATTCTTCATTTTAATACTGTTTTTTTAGTTTTTAATAAAACGCTCAACAATAGTTTTGTCACCAGCTGTAACCTCAAGGTTAAAGTAACCTTTGCTAACGTTACTTAAATCAATCTGTTTATCAGAGCTAGCATCAGCCTCGTAAGTATATGACCCGAAAAGAGTACCAGATACATCGTAAATCTTCACATTTACATCGCCTTCGTAATTAGCAAGCTTAAGATTTACAAAATTAGTTGCTGGATTAGGATAAATTGATGCTTCGATCTCAGTATCAGGTTCAGTAGATGCTAATTCACCAAATGTAGCTTCTAATTTACATCCATCTGAACTATTTGGTGTTGCAATAACTGAATATTGAGCATCATCGTAAATAGTAATTGAACTTCCTGATTGATTGTTCATACGATTTCCGTTACGGAACCAAACGTAACTGTACGATCCTGAAATAGTTGTTTCAACTTCAAGTACATTACCGTACGCAACAATTTCTATCATACTTGGACTAACTTCAAATGGTAATGACTCTACAGAACAAGCTTCTTCTCCAACCTTTTGCGCAACTATTGCAGCAGTTACTCTACCCGATATTTCAGAAGAAAGCTGCATTGTGAAACTACTGCTACTTGTTGCAACATATGAGTTACTTAAAGTCTCACCAGTTTCGTAGTTAATGATTGAATAAATTGCATTTGTTGTTACACTCGACACAGAAACTTTAACCATTTCTGGATCACAAATTTGAGATGCCTCTGGAACTGATGGTTTAGAATAAATCTCAACACTAACAGCATCAGACATAGGACTTACACAACCAGCTTCGTTCTTTACTTTTACATAGTACGAACCTCCACCATTGGTTAGCGATAGTGTATTTACATCTGAAGGATAATCTGTCATTGGGTAAGAAGTATTGTTTCTATACCAAATATATCCAGCAAAATCTTCTGGTGCAATTAAAGTATACTCACCTTCTCCTTCACAGAATTGAGATTCACCATCAGCAGTTAACATTGGTTTCTCAACTCTTGGCAATACTGTAACTGTAGCGATATCGTACTCACAATTACCGTTTCTAAAACGGGCAGTATAGGTACCTTCTGTTGCATTGCTTACATAGCTCTCTGAAGAGACAGTATACCCATCTTTGTACCAAGTGATGTTCGTTCCGTTACTTTGCTCATCTGCTGTTGAAACTTTTAAGCTAGCACCATAGCAAACTTGCATATCCTCAGTTACCTCAGTATAAGAATTTACAGTTTCATGATTTACAAACATCACATACTCAGGAGTAAACTCAACCGTAACTAGTAATTCTTCAAATATTTTAGCACAGTTTTCGTCGTTATCCCAAACAGCTTCAACATATAGTTGCTGCATGTCTTTCTCAAAGGCTTCTGTAGTAAATGTTACAGTCGAACCTGTTCCAACCACAGTGGCAAATACCTCATTTGAAACCTCATCCTTAAGTAGGTAAGTAACTTCTGCCTGAGTGTTATACATTGTTAACTCGCCCACATTATCATCGCCACATAAAGAAATGTTAGTTGCAGACAATGAAATATCATTAAAAGTATGTAAATCAATAGCTACAGGAGTTGATATGGCACTTACACATTCTTTGTCAAATGCAACATTAGATACTTCAACTTGATAAACTCCTGATTCATTAACTTCAAGAGTTTGGTTATAAGTATACTGCTGTGAACCATCTTTGTACCAACGATAGAATGTGTACCCTTCTGTTGCAGTTAATGTTACTGTTTCAGTTTCACAAGTAAACTCTTCTTCAGGCATTGTAACAGTAGGTTGTTCTGGAACTTCGTATATTTCGATAGCGAATGTTACTGGTTCTAGTAAACTACAGTTTTCATTTAAATCATACTCAATAGTATAATTACCATTAGTTGAATAATCATTGTAGTAAGATGAAGTTGCTACCGTAGTACCATTACGTAACCATTTTGTAGAAACCGAATTCCAAGCACCATCTTTATAATAACCAAAGTAGAAAGTATAAGGATAAGTACCTTCGCATACTTCAAATAATTGAGCTTCCGTAATAGGCTGTTTTACACTATTTGTACCATCGGTATAGTGAATAGCCGGAATTGGATTTATATAAAATTTAGCTTGTTCATTAGGTATTTCTGTAACACATGTAAATGAATGATCGTTAGCTTGAGAAGTAACTTGAACCTCTACAGTTAACTCTTCTGTAAGTAGACCTAAGTTAATATCTAAAGAAGATCCATTATAATAAGGGAACGTTTCTTTATCCATAAGGTCTTCATCCTCTGTATCTACAACAACAGCATCTCCAACAAGCTCACCAGTTACATAATTACGTAGCTGATAAATAAAGTGCTCTTGCACCCCTGAAATAGTTGCAATACGATCAGCCTCAACGCAATTACGATTATCTGCGCTTAAAGTAACATTATTAATTTCAGCTACTTTATATAAGCTTGCAGTCATACGACTTGACTCACCAGATATAGACACCTCATAATCTGATTCTTCATATAATTCAGAAGCAGTTTCATCTTTAACATCAAATTCAAATGTCTGATTCTCGCTCTCGCTGAAATAATCAACTGTATTTAAATGAAGCGTGATAATACCTGAACCTTCTGTAATACTAGTCCATACAATATCTTCACCTTCTAGATCTTCATAGTAACTACCATTTGTAGATTTTAACTTAAGCTCTGCATCTGCTCCAAATTTACCTTTAATACTATAAGTTAAATCAAGTACACCACCTTCACAACCTGGTGTATATACCACATCCTCAATGTTAATTTTTTGAGATGATACAAATTCACTAACAGATTGAGAAATAACTGGAGCGTATGTATAATCAGTAGACATATACTCAAGCGCAATGTTAGATAAGTTAAATGACTCTTTAAACTCTTCAATTCTCCAACGAAGAAGAGCACCTTCGATATTAGCTTCAGATGGAATAGCAATTCTTTCTTCTTGACTCATGTTTTCTTCATCGAAACGCTCATCAGGATAAGAAGCCATTGCAACGTAGGTATAACCACCATCAATAGAATACTCAAGAACTACTTTTTGATTATCAGTAACAGCTAATTCTGTTGCAGCTATATCAAATTTAACAAAGGCTTTATCTGTTAAATCTAATTCTGATGTAGTAGTTAATGTAACACGTGTACCTTCAGAATAATTTGGAAGATTAATTCTACTCTCTTCAAAATCATCAGAACTGTTAAGTACTTTATCATCTATTGACTCATATTTTTCGCCAACAACACCAACTGCACTCTTCATTGATACTACAATCTCGAATGTACGATTTGCACCACCAACAAATGTAGGTATAACAACATTGTTAAATTCAGTGCTTCCTTGTTGAGTAGCTAATAACCACTGATCACCAATTTGATCTGTTAATACTAGGTTATAGTAATAATCGGCATTCGGCGTGCGATCAGAGTTTTCGTAAACACCAGATACACTCACTGTGTTACCTGCATAGATTACTTCCTCTTCGTTAACTACTGTTTTAAGAACTGGGTTGTAAACATTAATTGAACCAGCATATGATCTTAAATCACCATCTTCATCCAATAACTCCTCGTATACATACTCACCATTTGCAACATGTACGTACACATTGTAAGTGCCACGCTCAATATCGTTAGGCAATGTAAATGTAAATACAGTATCGGCCGCTGAAGCAATCATGAATGGCTCTTTTATATAATCTTCGATATAGAAAGAGAATTCTGTACCTTCAGGATAGTTTACAGCATCTGTTGTATAAGTAAACTGTGCTTCATCAGTTGGGAATAATACAGGTTCAAAACCATCTTCATCGCTCACAAGTTCGAAAGTATAATCAGAAACTAATGGTTGAAGAATGTTAACTTCCTGAGATCTAAACTCTTCCTCAGCATCATCATTTACATTAATACTTGGTTCTACAATATTATAAGTACCATAAGTATATTTAAAATTATATACAGCCCACATTTCTTCGTCTGCATCAAAACTTGTTTCTTGAGCAATACGGAACTGAGTAGCAGAAGACAAATATTCCTGAGGTACATCTACAGTAAACACTCTCCATCCTGTTACAGGAAGGTAACCTTGATTTCCAAATTGAGATTGATCTTCACTTATTTTTAAGAAAGTAAAGTTTTCTCCATCAATTGAAACTTCTAACCTAGGTAAGGTTGCTGGGTTTTCAGTAATAGAGTTCGTTGCATATTCAAAAGACAATGTCATATTATTCATACCGAATAAATCATATGCAGGTGTTGTTACTGATCTGTTACCTTCTGCATTCATGTACCAATAAGAATAATCATAATCAAAATCACCTCCTTCAACGATTAGCTCTTTGTTTTCAATATTTATAGTAGTTCCAAATTCGATAGCATCGCCAATATATGGGTATAGTTTTAATTCATAGCGCTTAGCTTCTTCTACCGAATTAGGTATCTTAACAGCTATTGAATCTCCAATTAGTTCATCAGCTATTTCAAGCACTTGTCTTTCAATTAAATCATCTGATCTGTCAAACAACTCAAGTACACCTGCCATTTGAATATCCTCAGTCCACTGACCATGTAATTCGTATTTAACTACAGCTGTATCAGCTAAATAGAAATCGACACTTGTTAATTGCTCAGCATTTAAACGACGCAAGGTTGGTGTAGTTTCGTTAATAAATAACAATTGCATTGGATCCCACTCGCGTGTAGAGATATCAACATGCGAATTTTGAGCCCCTTCAGAAGGATATTGATAAAGCACCTCTCCTTCTTCATCTACAATAGTAGCTTTAACTTTAATATTATAAAGCCCAGTAGTAACATCTACTGAATCTGCTAAAGTAAAATCAAACTCTTGTGTTGCAGCGTCAACTGTTACAGTATGATAGCCGTCGTTATTGTTACATGGTAACATGAACTCAAACATTGTGTTTGCTGGCCACTCAATACCTCGTACTAACTCACCTTCTTCGTCATAAACAGGTTTCCAATCTAATGTAATTGTTTCCCCTTCATGAACCTCTGGTAAAAAGCTATTTTCATTATCATAATCGAAGCTAGTTACCGACAATTGGTAAGCATCAAAGTTGATATATGGTGCATACTCATCATTCTCGAAGTAATTAATTTCGCGCTCTCCAGGTAAACGAAGTACATAATCCAATAGATTATTAATTCCAGAAAGGTGTACATTACTCACTCTCCAAGTATTAATATCAGCTCCTGCTACTACATCTTGTATAAAACGTATATAATTACCTTCAGATAGATACTCTACAGGCATCTCTACTTCGTAAGAGTGTGTTCCTGAGGCATCAAGGCAAGCCAATGAAGCATATTCTGATTCAGGAATCTCTATACTTGTATAAGTTTCTCCATTATCACTTGAAATTTGAACCTTTGGTAAGGTGCTCTCTGTTGGATATTGGATGCTTGCGTAATAATCAAAAGATAAAGTAACTGTTTCATTATAATCAGCTAAATTTTCAAGTTTCTCAACTATTACAATAGAACGCTGTCCTTCTTTTGAGAAATAAAAATCATATCCATCAGAATTAATGGTATATCCATATCCTGTAAAATCACTTGTTACAAACGTTTTGTCAATATCTGAGATTATAGCCTCTTCATCAGCTGGATCAAAAGCAACAATTTGAACATCAAATTTGCTATTCAGATCAAAACCTGCCTCTGTTAAAGCCGCGCTTGTAGGCATTGTTACTATTCGATTTACTAAACCAACGCTAGAATTAATATCTAACATAATATACTCAGAACCTTGCTCAAGATAGATAGCAAACTTAGCGTCGCCCTCTTCTATAGCAAAGGTAGAGTATTGAAACTCCATTTCTTGGGCTGAATAAAACTGTGAGCCATAAAACTCATTAATATCAGAAAGTGAAACTGTTGGATAAGCAACATTAATTTCTTCTGCTGCAGATATAACTTTTCCTTGGTAAGGAGTAATTACTCTTAACTTGCGTAGATTAACATCTGCATCATAAGTAATTCCTAATTTACCACTAGTACCTAATAAATCTTCAGGAACAGCGATATAATCATTAAAATTAATTACGGATGATTGATAAACATTGCTAGAAACAATTGGATTTGTTGAAATTACTTCCCAATCAGAAATATACGGATAAATATAAGCATTATCATAGCTCTCAGATTCTGTTTCCGTAATTACTGTAACATCAGTTAAATACTTTGAGCCTGGTAGTGCCGATGAAAAATCGTACCACCTGTATTCATCATCACGAAAATGCGAAGTTTGATCTTTGTATGAATAACAAGCAAAACTATCCTCACACTCTTTTGGTAATAATGCTACTCTTATACTAGAAACATCACCAAAATAAGCAACTGGTAATTCACCTGCTATTGTACCTGTTGTTCCAGAAGTAAGCTCTTGTTGTGCTATACTCATCCACTCAGAACCATCAAAATACTCTAATGATAAATAAGCGATATCGCTACCAACATTACCATCTAATTTAAATGCTACCTCAATGGTTTTGCCTGCAACATTAAATTCAGTATCATTATCAACAAGATCGTTAGAAACAGATGTAATTTCAACCGAAGGAGACTGAACAGTAAACGGTGCAGATGCCTTATTAGAAAATCCGTCTGCCACAACACTTACAAATAAGTTTTTAAACCCTCCGTTATCAAATGGGATCTTTACATCAAAATCACCGTCCTTTAACTCTTCTAAAGTTTGTAAAAACCTATTATCAACAACATAACCATTATCATCGTAGCTTGTGTAAGTAACTTCAATATATGCATAGTCAGGCAATACAAAGTCAGAGTCTACATCCTTAATAGTAAATGTTACTTCATCACCAGGATATATCAGCTGATTATTGGCATCCTTTAACTCTACGGCCATTGTTGGGGCAGCAATCGAAACATTTGCAGAAACAGGGTTCTCAATAATATTACCCCCTCTACCAGAAATAAACAAATGGAAATTTCTTAACTGCCATGTGTTAATATCTTCACGATTATTATCCGTTATCTGACGGGCACGGAATTGTGTTGTTTCAGAAACAATACTCTCATTAAGACTAAACTCAAAGTATTTACCTGCTAAGCCAACACCATCGACTCCACCTAAGGCAATATTATCACCAAGTTGTGTCCATGTAATACCATTTGTGCTATACTCAATAACAATATCACTACCTGTAGTAGGTACTGCTTCGTTTAAACGTGTTATTGTTGCAGATAATATGGCATTACTTGCGTTAGTGATCTCAATAGGTAGAGTTGTATATTGTCTTGTACCTGATAAGGTAAAATCAATATCGTTACCAGCAACTGAATTAGAACCCATTAAGTTTTCCGCATCAAAGAACATTTCTGTGGTAATAATATCATCGTATCCGTTAGAACCTTCAACAATTTCGTCACCCTCAACTAACATTGCATCAATTTTCATCACCTGACCATAATACATTTCAATGTCACTTGGTATTACGTATTTAAAATTCAATTGATCATTTGCTAAATCAGTAGAAGAAGGTATTACTTTTTGGTATTCACCTGAAGTCCCTTTTACAAATAAAGATAAACCATTGAAGTCATCAATATTTTCAATTTCCATTTTGAATTCTACCTCTTCTCCAGGGTATTTATCACTGTTATTTACAGCAGAAATACTTTTAACGGACGGTACTGGATCAGTATTAACATGTTCTGATACAATTTCAAAATCGCCTAATTTTTGCGTGTAAATTGCTTGAATAGCCTCTCCTTTTACAATTGACATAGAATTTATTGTAAAAGAATTACTATTGGGCGTTAGAGCAGATGCATCGACCTGACGGACACGAAACAATGTTGCTGATTTTAAAGCTGCAGCTGGTAGTTCAAATGCATCAGGGAAGTTTGATGTTGGGAATATTTCGCTTACATCTTCAGTACCATTATTATACTCTAAAGCGGTAAAAGAACTACCTCCATTTGTTGAGTACTCAACCACAAGAGGATAAGTTTGTGAATTTTGCAGATCAAAATCAACAACTAAATTTACATCTCCTTCTATTTCAGTATTTAATGCAAAAGCATTAGTAGTTAGGTAACGGTTACCACTTTTAGTAAATGATATAGGGAAATCAACAACTGCTTCTCTATAGTTTACTGTTATTGTCCAAGTTCCATTATCAACCTTATTAAATGAAGTTCCACATCCTCCAGTATCAGAATTTGAATCCCAGGTTCTATATGCATCCATTTCAAAAACAATAGCGCCACCTGCTGTTACACCATTAGCGATATCTAACGAACGAGTGTAAGAATACGTACCTGCACTATTTCCTGTTCCAGAAGAATAAGAACTTTCGCTTAAACCTCCTGCAGTAATACATGAAACCTTAGAATATTGCTCACTCATATAAGCACCATTTGTAGCTGTCATAGAATAGCTAACATCTGCACTAGTAATCTGAGCCCCTTCCGGTATAGAAACTACTAATTGAGCCTTTGGGAAACACGGCGTTTTCAACTTATGATACGTAGGTATATGTCCTTTTGTATAAGTACTTGTTGCACTACCAACCACATAAACTTCAGACGTTTCACCTCCAACAAGATCATTTATATCATCGGTATAATTCAATTCACTTAAATTATCGAAACGACCTGAAAAGTGACCTGCAAATACAGAATACTCCCCTACCGTATTAATCAAACCGTTTAAAGAATGTGACGACCAATTTGTGTCGAAGTATTTAGTATCAATGATTTGTTCTTTATTTAAATCAGATGCATCATTGCTCTTATTATAATAAAGATAAAGAGGGTCTCCATTATCTAGGCCAACAAAGTTTTCTAAAACAGCTTTAATTAGTGTTTCCCCTGCAACGTATTGATAAACTCGGTTATAATCGTCATTATCCGGCTTGGAATCAGCAGGGTCTGAGCTTTGACTTGCATCAATGCTAAAATTTTGCGCATAGGAATTGTTATGTACTGCTCCAAATAGCAGAGCACATACCATTAACAACCTACACAGCTTAAACGTGTAATTTTTGTTTCTCATGATTTTCTTTTAAAAATTAAGTAAAGGTTTAAAACGCAACACCAATACGTAGCATACTACTTAATGTTGGTTTAAATTGACGCATAGTAGTAGAAGAACTCAACACTTGTTCGTTCCATTTTACTTCAGCGTAATTAATGTTTAAAAACTCGAATCCAACTTCAGCTCCTACATAAAAATTACTACCTTTGATAAAGTAGTCGCCACCAGCTACTAGGTTAACTCCCCAGGCATTGAAGCCTCTTGAATTCTCGTAATCATCTACATCCCAGGCGCCATCAACAGGAGCTCCAGCTTCTGTATCAAAACTTTTTTCTTGCGATGCATAAATAAAATCTACACCTATAAAAGGTATAGCATTCTCACTAGCCGAGATATGATACTCAATACCAGGCCTAATCTCAAAGTCAGCCAAATTCTTTACCGATTCTGCGTTATTTTCCTGATCGCTTACAAAAAGCATATCAGTGCCAATGCTCAAACGAGCTGCAAAATCAGAAAAGAAGTAACGTGCTTTTAAAAACGAGGGCGTGAGTAACGCCTCGCTGTCCACAAATGGCGATGTTCCAATTTCAAATGAAGCAGTACGATCAGAATTTCCTTGCGCAAATACTCCAATGGAAAAAATTAAGAACAACGCACCTGTTGCAACATAATTTCTCATAAAATAGATTATAATTATTAATAATATAAATAACGCGACAAAAATATTACAATTATGTTATATTCAAAATAGAATACATACATATAAACGATATTCATCATTATGGTAGTTTTTTTTAATGTGGTAAGTAACTATACATGGGCTTTCATAATGAAAATACTTTTTATGTGTTATACAACATGTATTTTGGCTTGATTATAACACTAACCTTTTGTTACTATTAAGCCCGTAAACACAGCGCTACAGAGATTTATCCGTAACTCAAAGGAGGTTATTTTTATATGTAAAATTAATTGGATAAAACTCAATATATATTTTATATTAATAAACTATCTAATTTGACGAACACAAAATTGGCAGTGATAAATAAACATAATCACTACACTAATCTCATATTTTACACAAATTCCCAGTGAACATAATATATGTATTTAAAGGACACTTATGTACATACTGTTATGTAAAAGTTACCTACATTAAAACTATTTCTAATAAAAGTGACTTAGGAATAATATCGCAGACTATTAATAGCTTTGCAAAATCATATGATCGTTATACAGCTTTTGTTGATAGGCTAGTAATAGAATTTTAAGGATGAATTTGATTAAAAGGATATACTCAAGAGAAAATAACTTTTTTGAAGGGATAAAAAGAATAATTAACCTGAGTTCGATCTAATACCAATTATATTTTAAAGTGAGCCTTAAATTATTTTGTGTATTTTTAGCCTAGCAAGGCGAAAAATTGAGGCATAGCATGGCTACAGTGATATTTTTTAACGATGGATAAGTTAAAAAGGACGAAAGAATAAGGCTCATTTTAATGTAGTATTGGTATAAGTAGCCTTATTAATATGGTCATCACCTATGATGTATATATTTACAGAGAGCCTCTTAGGTAAGAAATAATATGCTATTAAACTGGCAATTAAATTTGCGAGAAAGTTTTCAAATGACCTGTGTCTTGTATGTTCAATCTGACAGATATTTTTTAGTTCATCATTTACCGTTTCAATGAAAGTGTAGTTTGAATCCGTAAAACCATCCAATTGAGCATTAGCCTCTCTGAGCGCGGTCTTCAAATACCTTATTCTGCTTTTCTCTTTTAATATAACATGCTCTATGGGGATTGAATTTTTGCCACTATATATTTAAAAGTCGGACACACAAATACAACAAATGCTTTATTTATTTTCTCTTCAAATAGAACTTTTCTTACGTCGAATTCACGTTAATTAAATTCATCACCATCAACAGTGTTTTCATTACTACCCATTAGTTATATATTAAACGACGAACGCCCCAAGGATAACCTTGAGGCGTTCAAAAATATTGTACTTACCATATATGTAATTATATATTGGTCCAAAATGAATTTATCAACTTTTATAAAGCTGCTAACAAACTATTAAATGTTGCACTTGGTCGCATTGCTGCAGAAGTTTTCGCATCGCTTGGAAGGAAATATCCTCCACAATCAATTGCTTTACCTTGTGCCTTATTTAGCTCTTCTACAATTACTGATTCTTTAACTTCTAATTCTGTAGCTAATTTTGAGAATCGAATTTGTAATTCAGCATCTTCAGTTTGATCAGCTAAAGCTTGAGCCCAATACATAGCCAAATAAAAATGACTTCCTCGGTTATCTAGTTCCTTCACTTTACGTGAAGGCGATTTATCATTTTTAAGGAATAATCCATTGGCTTTATCGAGAGCCTTAGCTAAAACGATTGCCTTTTTATTATCAGTTTTAATTCCAAGATCTTCGAGAGAAACAGCTAAAGCTAAAAACTCACCCAATGAATCCCAGCGAAGGTGTCCTTCTTCAACAAACTGTTGAACGTGCTTAGGAGCAGAACCTCCTGCACCAGTTTCGTATAATCCACCACCCGCAAGAAGAGGAACAATAGAAAGCATTTTAGCGCTAGTTCCTAATTCAAGAATTGGAAATAAATCTGTTAAGTAATCACGCAATACATTTCCTGTTACTGAAATTGTATCCTCACCTGCTTTTACACGTTTTAAAGTATATTTTATAGCATCAACTGGAGTTAAAATCTGGATATCTAAACCTGCTGTATCGTGATCTTTTAAATACGTATTTACTTTTGCAATAACAGCCGCATCATGAGAACGCGCTTCATCTAACCAAAAGATAGCAGGATTGCCGGTTGCACTAGCTCTATTAACAGCTAACTTAACCCAATCCTTAATCGCAACATCTTTAGTTTGACACATGCGCCAAATATCTCCTTCTTCAACAGCATGCTCAAAAACAACATCACCTGCATTATTTACTACTTTAACAGTTCCGTTTACAGGAATCTCAAAAGTTTTATCGTGCGAGCCATATTCCTCGGCTTTTTTAGCCATTAAACCAACGTTTGAAACGTTACCCATTGTGGTTACATCAAATGCTCCATTGGCTTTACAAAAAGTAAATACTTCTTGATAAATACCTGCATAACACCTATCCGGAATTAAAGCTTTGGTATCCTTAAGGTTTCCATCTGGTCCCCACATTTGTCCTGAAGTACGCAATGCAGCAGGCATAGAAGCATCAATGATAATATCACTAGGTACGTGAAGATTTGTAATGCCTTTATCTGAATTTACCATCGCCATTTCAGGACGTGTTTTATATACATCTTGAATAGCCGCTTCAATCTCAGCTTTTTCAGCTTCAGGTAAGCTAGCTATTTTAGCGTATACATCGCCTAATCCGTTCTTTTGATCAACACCAAGCTCAGCGAATTTATGGGCATATTTTGCAAAAACATCTTTATAGAAAACGGTAACCGCATGTCCAAACATAATTGGATCAGATACCTTCATCATAGTAGCTTTTAGGTGAAGAGATAATAATACATCTTCATCTTTTGCTGCTGTAATTTCTTTTTCGAAATACGCACACAAAGCTTTTTTACTCATTACAGAACCGTCAATAACTTCGCCCTCTAATAAATCAGTACTTTCTTTTAATACTTGTACTTTACCTTCTGCATGTAACTCTATTCTAACTGAATCTGCTTTTGGTGAAACATATGACTTCTCACTTGAATAAAAATCACCTTCAGTCATATGAGCTACGTGAGACTTAGAATCGGCACTCCATGCACCCATCGAATGCGGATTATCTTTGGCATATTGCTTCACTGCAGCAGCTACTCTACGATCAGAATTTCCTTCGCGAAGAACAGGGTTTACCGCACTACCTAATACCTTTGAATAACGCGCTTTTATTTCTTTTTCTGCATCAGTTGTTGCTTCTACAGGGAAATCAGGAATATCATAACCATTATCCTGCAACTCCGCAATTGCTGCAGTTAACTGAGGAATAGATGCACTAATATTTGGGAGCTTAATAATATTGGCTTCAGGGGTTTTTGCCAATTCTCCAAGCTCAGCAAGGGCATCACTTTGTTTTTGCTCAGCTGTTAATTTCTCAGGAAAGGTAGAAATAATTCTTCCTGCTAAAGAAATATCTTTTAACTCTACGGCTACTTCTGCAGCCTCGGTATAAGCTCTAACAATTGGTAAAAAAGAATAGGTCGCCAAGGCTGGTGCCTCATCTGTTTTTGTGTAAATTATTCTTGAAGTCTCTGTCATAATCAATTTTATCATTTGTGATGTTTCATACCTGAAAACATCGTTTTATATAGACTTATTATAGTTTATCAATCTTATAATATTTCTGGTTTAAACAATATCAAACCAAAGAATTAACAAGTAAATTTAAGAAGGGTTCAATATACAATCAAGTATAAATGCTCCAATATTAAATTATAAATACCTGTGTTGTTTAATTACTCAACATCAAGATTAAACTTCTTTGTTAACTCGAGTAACATTGGGTTTTTCTTTAGCATTACTTTTGCTTTATCTGCTGCGGTAAATGCTTTTCCATCATTACTATTATCTAATACCAACTTTGTTTCTAATTGCACATTGGCATTTTGTAAATGATGCCTAAGATGCTGCAATATCAAGCCCTTATTGGTTTTTATTTCGTTTTCTTGAGTTACATTTTTTAAACTCAACTCAATATTATTCCCTTCGATAATATTTGGAACATGCACAGCTATAATACTAGCAAACCTAGGATTTTTCTGTTCTATGCCTCTTCCAAATTTCAACCAAACATCGCGCAATTGGTCCTGATTAAAAGCAGTACTCCAATTAGGATCAACAAATAATTTACTGGTTAGAACCTGCTTACTTTGATTAGGATTTACTTGCGGATTAGGGGCGGGCGGATTATTGCTTAAGGCCGCCTTTAATGAAATGGTTTTTAATGGTTGACGTGTTACTTCTGGTTTATTTGCTTTTACTGCGGGCTTAGCAGGTGTTCGCACACCTGTGGCTTGAGTACCGGTTGCAGCCTTTGGGGCTTGCTTTGTTCCGGAACCGCGTTTTAACTCAGCCTTTTTCTTTACTTTTTTTCAGTTAATATCCGGGCAACTTTTAAGAGGGAGAACTCAACATGTAACCTCTTATTTTTTGCTACCCTATATTGTAAATCGCATGCATTTACTATTTCTAATGCATCCATTAAAAAATTTACATCACACTTGCTGGCCTGCTCGCCATATCGTTCTTTGGTTTTAGTACCAACATCCAATAATTGTATTGTGGCCGGATCTTTACAAACTAGCACATCTCTTATGTGAGAATTTAAGCCCGATATAAAGTGATGGGCATCAAAACCGCGTTTCAATATTTCATCGAAGAGTAACAACACATCGGATGTATTCTCCTGTAAACAAGCATCGATCAATCTAAAATAGAAATCGTAATCTAATACATTTAAATTATCAATAACTTGTTGATAGCTTACCGACTTCCCTGAAAAGGCAATGATCTGATCAAAAATAGATAGAGCATCACGCATGGCACCATCTGCCTTTTGAGCAATAACCGTTAATCCCTCCTCTTCTATTTCAGCAGATTCACTTTTAGCAACATATTTTAAATGCCCTACAGCATCTTCAATAGTGATTCTATTAAAATCGTAAATCTGACATCGCGATAAAATCGTAGGTAGTATTTTGTGTTTCTCAGTTGTAGCTAAAATAAATATAGCATGCTTTGGTGGCTCTTCTAAGGTTTTAAGAAACGCATTAAATGCTGCCTGAGATAACATATGAACCTCATCGATTATATAAACGCTGTATGTTCCTATTTGAGGGGGAACACGTACTTTATCAATTAAGCTACGAATATCTTCTACTGAGTTATTAGAGGCTCCATCAAGCTCATGAATATTGTACGACCTATTTTCGTTAAACGAGATACACGACTCACACTCATTACAAGCTTCGTGTTCAGGTGTAATATTAGAACAGT
This sequence comes from Saccharicrinis aurantiacus, assembly GCF_947489045.1. Taxonomy (NCBI): domain Bacteria; kingdom Pseudomonadati; phylum Bacteroidota; class Bacteroidia; order Marinilabiliales; family Marinilabiliaceae; genus Saccharicrinis; species Saccharicrinis aurantiacus. Next base: position 143,397 of record NZ_CANLCN010000003.1, on the reverse strand, counting down.
TGATGGTTTTAGCAAAAATACGAGCACAAGTGGTTTTTCCAACACCTCGCGGACCACAAAATAGATATGCATGTGCTAACTGACTTCCTATTATCGCATTTTTTAATGTGGTTGTTATGTTTTGTTGTCCTACTACTGAAACAAATGTAGAAGGACGGTATTTTCGGGCTGAAACAATATAATCCATAGTATATTTTTTGCTGAATGCAAAGATAAAATATTTACTGATTGAAACAACGGATACATTGATTTGACAAGCCTGTAATTCGGAAAATTACTCTTTAAAGAAACCGAATCTCACTTTAGCAGCTTAAACCACTTTTCTTTAACTTAAGTAAATGAGTTTTTTAGAAACTATAACCTACCCCTACATGCATATTAAGGCGTTGCATCGGGTAGCCATTCCATTGGTAATACTTTGATGCAAACATATTATTAATGTTAGCAAATACATTCCATTTAGAACTGATGAAATACTGCCCTCCTACATTAAAGTCATAAACAGCAGCTAACTCTTTAGCTTCATTAGTTGCTGCATCATAAGCATATCTTTTACCTTGAGTATTCAAGCCGATAGTAATCCAAAGATCTTCCATTGGAGAAAAGTTTGCACGTGCATTTATCTCAACTTCTGGTTTATGCCAAGCGTATTCTAAATCATTTAAGTTCCATCCATTGTATTTTGCAAAAAACAACACATTTAACTTTTTAGTAGGCTCATATTTCAATTCACCTGAAGCACTAAACAAATTACCATCATCATACACAACATCAAATAAGTTGGTTTGATGAGTAGATTTTAGAACATTAGCATCCTCTGGAATAAAAGTACTATAAGATCTATTTACATAGAAATGCTCATTAGTAAAAACAGAATGATCGACACGCGCTACAAAACTTACCGATGAGCTAAAATTTCCTTTTACACCACCAAATAAATGTAAGCCATGAAAACTATTAGCCACCATTTGATCCGATGCTATAAATTGGTTTTCGCGCTGCATTTTTTCGTAATTATTTACAAAATAATCTCCTTTTACACCACCAAAAGCAGTTACGATACCTTCAGCAATAACTAAATCACCCTCGATATGAGGTGCAATATTAAAATCATCGCCAACATTTTCACCATCAACTCCCGTTTGAGCAAACATATCAAATCCTATCCTAATGCTACCCATATCGAATCCGTATTCGATATTAGGAGACAAGTTAGCAACAGTCATTTTGCGTTCGTTAAATTGATAAATCTCGTCAGAATCAGGAACTGAAGCACCAAAATAATCAAAACCTCCATCAATGTTTACCGATAGGTTTTTAGACACAAGAAACTTAACATCACCCTGTATTCCTATATTTCCTTCGCTCACACCAGTTACGTTTGAGAATGTACCCAGATTTAGTTTAATGCTATATGGAGTATCTTTACTTTCTATTTCTTTGTTATTAAAGCCAAGTGTAGTTTTAAAACCACTTAAGCGTTGTCTATCATCATGCAATAAATCACTACCTAATACATTATTTCCTATGTTACTGGTGTATGTTGCCGCTTCATCAATAGTTTGATATCCATAGTATCGGTATACATTATGTAAAAAATCAGCATCTAAAGAAAAGGTGCTCTTTTTCAGAAAACGACGAAAATACATTGATGCATAAGTATCGTGAAATGGTGCTTCTGATTTAGTATCATCCTCTAATGTTACTTTGCCCATTGAAGTGGTATGCGCCACATTTAATCCTAATGCATAATCTTTCGACCTTAATATATTATAGTACAACTCACCATTAACAGTAGTGTAATTTCCTAAACTACCTTTGGCATAAGACTTATCAAGAATCGTTTTATGTTCTGGCTTTAATTTAGCTGCTGTAATTGGCTCAATACTTATACCCGATGACATTGCTTTGGTGAGTATTTCGTAATCAAAATCCATGTTAGGCTGATTACTGTCATCCTCAGCATTGGGTAGCTCATTTATTTTAAAAGCATCAGATATAATAGGCGTATATTCTCGCACTACTTTCACATCTTTATTTACATCATCTTGAGCAAATAGATTTGCTGATAAAACAATGAAACAAATTGAGATTGATATTTTATTGATGTATGTTGAATTCATAAGGATTTTATTACAATAGGTCAATTTACTGAATAGTGATACTGTCTGATTTTAGCTCGCTAACTACTGCCATTTTTCTTTCCAATAGTTTCAAACGCTCCTTAACCATTGGTTTAATATCATCGTCGGTTGCTTGATAGTTTTCATTAATACTTTCGAGGTATTGCTTAGCTTGAAAATACTCTGAACCCGATTCATATATATCAGATAGAAGAATAAAGCATCGGGCTAACCAATACTGATGCGAAGTGCCTTTGTTTGCAAGATCGAACACCTCATTCTCAGCCTTTTCTTTTTCACCTTTTTCGAAATAATAATTGGCTACAATATATCTTGATTCAGCGCCCTCAGCACTTTGCGGACTCTCAGACAATACCTTAAATTCTTCAATGGCTAATTCTTTCTGACCTTTATTTAATAAAGCTTTTGCTTTTAGATATCTTGCCTCGCGTACAATTTCAGCAGCTACCCTATTATTAAGCATTAACTTATCGGCAGCTTCAATACAATCGTTGTAATTGGTTAATTCGTTATAACAGCGCATTACTCCAATTTGAGCCTCTACCTTATTTTCGGCAATCTCTGCAATACTTTCTAATTCTTTAAAAGCCTGAAGGGCATCCGCAAATTTTTGCATCCCAAAACTAATCTCGCCTTTGCGTAATAAGGCATCTTCTGAAAAGATATTTTTGCCGCGCTGAGTAACATTTGTAAAGGCCTGTAAAGCTTCTGCTTTAGCTCCTTTTTTATACAAGCAATCAGCTAAATAATAATTGGCGTTTGTTTCAAATAAACCTTGAGGATATTTATCGAGGTATTTTCTGAAACTTGAAACGGCTGCTTCGCTATTCCCCTCCATATAATATTTTTCAGCAGAAACATAACTTAGTGAATCTTGCTCACGAACATCAATTTGTGCAAAACTACCCAAGCCTTTTGTATATTTTACGTATCCATTTAAATCGTTACGATCCATGTAAATGTTTCTCACACCTTGCAACGAAGCCTGAGCTTCTTCAGAATTTGGATACTCATTTATCACTCTTTTATAAAAGGATAATGAATTATTATAATCGTTATTATTATAGTAAACCAAACCTAATTGTAGCATCGCCTTTTTACTATAACTACTTGATGGGTACTTTTCTTTAATTGTTTTAAATTTTCGAATCGCATCATCATATTTCCCAATAGTTACATAAGATTGCCCCATTTCATATAAAGCATCATCTACATAAGGCGAACTTGGATATTTTTGAACGATATCCTGAAGCTCTGCAATTTTAGCATCGTGCTTTTTCAAAATCCCTAAAGAAATAGCCTCTTGATACATTGCATAATCGGGAGATGATTTAGAAATAGAAGCTCCTTGGTTATAATAAGAAATTGCGGTATTAAAATCGCGCTGTACAAAATAGCAATCTCCAATTCGGTTATAGGCATCACCAATGGTCCTTGATGATTTATCTTTTTCTAAACTGATATATTTTCGCCACCACGATTGAGCCTCTGTATAATTTTTCTGTTTAAACTCGGCGTAAGCAATATTATAATGTGCCAAATCGAAGTGTCCAGTATTAAAGCTTCCCGGATTTAAAATATACGTATTATAATCAGCAACTGCAGCTTCGTATTTTCTTAAACGATACTTTGCTTCGCCCCTCCAATAATAAGCTTTAAGTTCTAAATTATGATTGTATGTTTTGTATTTTAAACTGTACGAAAAGTAATCTATCGCATCAGCAAAACGAAGGTTTGTAAATAAATCTATTGCATGAAAATAAGCAACGCGCTGAAGCGCCTCGTATATACGCGCATTTTTCATTTGAATATTTTCGAGAGCATCTAAGGCACTTTTGTAATTTTTTGTGGTTAAGAATACTCTACCCAAATAATCGTATGCTAAATCAATTTTATCGCTATTCGGAAATTTCTCAATAAAATCGAGAAAAGAATTGATGGTTTCGTTAAACGGAGAAAACGATAATTCATAGTTTAATTTAATGGTATTAAACAAAGCATCCTCCTGAATATCTTTATCAAAACTATATTTTGATGCAGCATCAAATGCAACACGTGCACGCTTCTTCTCATCAGACTTAATATAACAATCTGCCAAATGATAGAATGCATTTTGAGACATTTCATCAGCTTCGCCCGTTACACGAGATAAATTATCAGCAGCTTTTGAATAATCCTTCATATAATAGAAAGAGAAACCAAGGTGGTAATAATCCTCGCGACGTGCCTTTGACGACAAACGAATGGTTTCTTCGAGATACTCTATTGATTTGGCATATTCTTTTTTCGCAAAATAAGCTTCGCCAACAATACGATACATATCTGCCTTGCGCTTGTTACTGCCATTATCGAGCATAGGCAAAGCGTATTCTATGGCCTTATCATACTCTTTCTGAAGAAAGTATATTTGTGCAATATAAAATGGAACTACCTTTGAGAAAGATGGAGAATCGTTAAGCTTATTAAAGCTCTTTAATGCAGTGTCGTAATTTTCTTTGCGATATTGTATGTGCGCGTAATAATAATTGGAAGCTTCGTAATATTTACCATCTATATTCTTCAGATCGTTAAAATAACGATTTGCCACATCAAATTCTTCTTGCTCAAAATGACAATAGCCTTTCTTAAATTTATATTCTTGAAGAGTTTCTTTATCGAGACTTCTAGAGTTTACTTTTTCGAACTGACGAAGTGCAGAGCGATATTTTTTGTTCTTTAATTGAAGATCTCCTAAATGAAAATACGCATAATCCTTTTTATTACTCTCGGGGTGATTATGTATAAACTTCTCAAACAAATAAGTTGCGTCATCGTTCTCAAGTTCTTTAGCACATAAAGCTCTGTAATATTTTGCTTCGGCATACTGATTGGTTTCTGCATCGCGCCAATTTTTCAAAGCTTTTTCAAACTGATCGCGTGCCGAACCATATTTTCCAAGACGGTATAATTCTACACCTTCATCAAATAAATTTATTGGCTGCACAACGCCCAATGATTTTTGAGCTTCTATATTACTGAATATTAAAAGAGTGAGAACTATTACGGATAGCTGCTTAATGTTTATCATTCAATATAAGATTAAAGTCATTCTATTCTTCACTATGATAACGATTATCATAATGATTTATTTTTTAACGGCGCTAAAGATATAAAAGTTTTATTAGTATCCACGTTGATTAAAGAGCTCTATACAGTCATATTTAAACCTATTAATTTAGGGAGGATGAACGCGAATAATCCTAATTATTTTTATATTTTCACAGCAGAATTTAATTAAGCTTTAAATATGAGCAAGCAAGCAGTAGCTATAGAAAACGACAACCAAAATATTGTTGAGTTTAAGAATACCCTAATCAGACACAGCGAAAATATTATACTCAAGGATGTTAACCTTGAAGTAAAGCAAGGTGAGTTTGTTTATTTAATAGGTAAGGTTGGTAGTGGAAAGTCGAGTTTACTAAAGGCCATGTATGCCGAATTGATGCTGCATGAAGGTTACGGCTTTGCTGTTGGTTATAAATTAAAGAGTATTAAATCGAAACAAATCCCCTTTTTAAGACGAAAAATGGGTATTATTTTTCAAGATTTTCAATTATTGAGTGATAGAACAGTTTATGAAAACCTGAACTTTGTTTTAAAAGCTACTGGTTGGAAAAATAAAAAGGAAATGGATATCAGAATCCGTGAAGTTTTATCACAGGTAGATATGGTTCATAAGGGTTACAAAAAGCCACACATGTTATCAGGTGGCGAACAGCAACGCATTGGTATTGCTAGAGCTTTATTAAATGAGCCAGAACTTATTTTAGCAGATGAGCCAACAGGTAACCTTGACCCAGAAACTACTGATGATTTAATGAAATTATTACACGAGATTTCCTCGTTAGGGAAAACAGTGATAATGGCTACCCACAACTACAATATTATTAAAAAATACAAAGGAAGAACTTTGCTTTGTCAGGATGCTAAACTAAAAGAACCTGAAACAAGTGAACTAGAACTAGATAACTAATTTAACTAACTCAGCTGTTGCCATATTAATGGAAATAGCAACAAATAATCCTTTAGCTCGAGCTTTAAATGTTTTAATGCTCGGGTCATTCGGGCCTCAACAGTTTTTTTACTGATTCCAAGTTTATCGGCTATCTCAGCATTTTTTAGATCTTCGAATCTACTCATCTCAAAAACAGTTCGCACCTCTTCTGGTAATTTATCTAAGGCTGCTTCTATTTTAATTTGTAATTCATCGGCAATCATCACTTCATCACCAATACGTTGTAATGATTGGTATTGCATTTCCAATTCATGATGCTGTATAATATCATAATGCCTTATCGCCGTTTGCTTGTTCCTGATAAAGTTGAGACTATTGTTTTTTACAATGGTATATAAGAAGTTGCGAATATTAGTATTGTCGTTAATACTCTCCCTTATCTCCCATAATTTTAAAAAAGCATCTTGCACTATTTCTTGTGCATGCTGCTGATTATTTAAATATTGCAATGCTAGGTGGTATAAAACATCGTAAAACTCAAAGTATATAGCCTCGTAAGCATGCTTATTACCTCGCTTAAGTGAAACTAAATCAATTTTGAATGGAACTAAATGCATATCTAAAAATAGGTGACTAATTAAACTATCAATACTAATATTTACACAAATTAACATCTATTTGTAAATAGAATCGTGCCTGAAGGTTTATATAATGTACCTGCGAGTCATGAATACAATTATCTTCTCACTATTTTTAATGATTTCATTAACGAATACCTCCCTTTCATTTAGCAAGCCAATATTTCACTAATGCATATTAATCTCATCAACATGTAAGCTGATATTTCAATGTGGGAGTACAATCTTATCAAGATATTTCCACTCCTTTCTGCATTGGATATTACCCTTTCAATAAAATCTCTAATATTTCAGGTTGATACCCAATATTTCACTAAACCTATAGTCCTTTCGCGACTTGCAGAGCTTTTTTTGATGAAGTTTGCCTGTAAACAATAAAAAAACCTCAATAGAAATTATTCCATTGAGGTTTTTATTACGATAAGTATTAGACTATTTTATCTGAACTTTTTCAATCACTTTGGTTTCATTACTTACAATTTCAACAATGTATAAACCTTTGGCCATATCGCTTACATTAATTGTAGTTAAGCTTGAACTATTAGTCAAAACTTTAATTTTATTACCCGAAATAGAATATATAGTAATTGTACTTCCTACAGGCGAAGCTACATTAATTAATGCGCTTGCCGGATTAGGGTATATTTTATAATCAAAATCCTCGTTTCCATCTACCATTGTAGCATCATCAGCAGTTAATGGTACAGTAAAATCAGTGCTGGCATCAGAAACTGTTATGGTTGATGTAGCATCATAAAACCCATTCTTTGTAGCTGTATAAGAATACTCTCCTACTTCAAGCGCATCTGTTGTGCACATACCCTGATTATCGGTTATGTAGTTTTGATTATTAATAGACACAGACGCTCCTGATACAGGATTACCATTGTCGTTTCTTACCAAAGTAAAGGTTACAGGGTGAGCCTCTGTTTTCACAAACGAAATATCATCGATATACATACTGCCTACATTTGTACCTACTACTTTAGGTATATTAAATGTCATAGCCATTTCTGTTAAAACAGGCTCACCAACTACTACATCATCAGGGTTATAGTACACCAATTGTGTTAACTCAACCCACTCATCTCTTGCTATATCATTAGGCAACTCCCACTTTATAGTTTGATAACCAGATCCAGAGGCTGCTTTCACATTGGTTAAGAATTCGCTAAAATACGTTTTATTACTCTCTACAAATACTTTTAAAGATGCAGCATAATATGACCCGCTAATTACTTTAAAGTAACCTCCTTTTCCTGAAGTTGAAGAGACAGGCAATTTTGTATCTTCTGCATAGTCAGGATCTGCAATCACTTCTAAAGCATAAGCTCCAGTAGCTACTTCATCAGTACTTAGCATTGCGTGAGTTCTGTGTTTTTCATTAATCCACCAAGAATCTGGCCCATACTCAAAACCAAAATAAGAGTAATCCATAATAAAATCAGGATTATCAGTGTCAATTGGATCTTCAAGTTTTATATCATCAATATATATATAACCTGCTCCTGAGTTTGGACGATAATCTCCTAAGACACGAAGCTGTATCTGCTTTGGTTTTTCTGCTTTTGTACCTACTGTTGGTATATTTATAGTAGCTCTAAGCGTAACCCAAGCATCACGAACGGTAACACTTGATAAATCCCATTGCGTTTGCGCCCATACATTTGTAACACCATCATCATAATTATCCTTAGGGTCAGAATAAATAGTTTTTATTTTATCTATAATGGTATTGTCTCCAGATGGTATATAAACCTTGAAAGATAACACATAATCTCCTGGAATTGTTACACTTGGTTCTGAGCCTATTTTTGCTGTAGCACCGCAGTCAGCACGCCACTCCTTATCTGCATTAAGCGAATAATCATCTGACCCAATTTTTAAACTATAAGTACCTTCTGATGCAAACTCATTACTTTGTATCATATGATTATTAGCATCAGCCGTAATCCACCATCCAAAAACTAAGTTTGATCCATCTCCATTAATATCAGCATCTTCAAATCCATAATAATCTGATTGCAAATATTGTGCATTAGTATTTACCGAAAGTAACAATAATGCCATTGCCATTACTAATTGTAATTGTTTGTTCATAGTATAATTTTTACTTATTCAACTTTACGTTATACACAAATTAACACTTGATATTTTGTTAATATGTATAGCTGAATAAATACCGTGTACTTAAGAATAATCACACTTATACACTACTCACAACCTATTACTTACAAGCAAAAGACAATAACAATCATTTCCTTTTACCAAGCAAAATACAAACAAAAAAAGCTGATAAGAGTGGCTCTTATCAGCTTTTAAATATTTATTCAATGTATTTTTATTGTATCTGAATCTTCTCAATTATTTTAGAACCTTCGCTCACTATTTCTAGAATGTATAAGCCCTTAGCCAAATCAGTAACACTAATTGATGTTAGCTCAGAAGTAGTATTAATAACTTTTGCTTTATTACCCGAAATTGAATAGAACGAAACAACGCTTCCTGCAGGCGCAGCAACATTTACAACAGATGTTGCAGGGTTTGGATAAACTGCATGCTCGAAATCGCTTGGGTTACCAATATTAGTTGATGTTTCCTCCAATTTAATGTAGCGGAGGTCGATATTATTGATATCAGTTAAGACAAAAGAACCTGTTGCTTCTTTATAACCTAGAGCATTAACAGCATAGTTAAATGTACCTGAAGTAACAGAATTACCTTGATAATAGAATTCTGAATTGTTCTGGGTAAGAGCAACAGAACCACCTGCTCCATCTGTTAATACAACAGTAGCGTCAGTAATATCCGTGTTTAAATCATTGTCAGCGACAACAGCTAAGTTAATATTATATCCACCCTCTTTGATCATAAGGTTTCTGTTTCTTGCTGTAAACTCAGTAGTACCTGTTAAAGTGTTAGTTCCTTGAAATTCGTAGGTATACGTACCTGCCTCAAGACCAGCTATCCAAGCACGACCAGCTGCATTGTTAGTAGCTTTTGCAAAAACTGTTTTATCATTAATATCCTTAGCTATAACGAGTTTACCACCTAATACTTGATCACTTGCATCCGTTGCATTTACAACAATTTGTGCAGAAGCAGCAGATTTTAAAACAACATCAACTGCTCCAGCAACTGGAACATTTATAACTTGATAATCCATTGCATAACCAGTTCTGGCAATCACAACTGAATTATCACCCTCATACATAGAAACAGTAACTAAACCATTATCATCTGTTGAGTATGTGGCATCGTCTACTGTAATATTTGCAGATTTTATTGCAGAACCACTTTCATTTTTTACTAAGAAATCAACATCATACTCTAGAGCCGCTTCCGTAATAACAATATCATCCAAATAAATAGAACCTGTACCAGAAACTTTAACCATCCTAACCTGTAAATTAGCATCACCATTAGCTGACAAATCTGATAGATCAACCTCATGGCTTACCTCAACCCACTTACCGGTTTCTAAATCAGCAAAAGCAAAAGGCAATATAGTAGTGTTACTCGTACCATCATTAATTCTTAACTGAAACGTGCCTGCTGTAACTGTTCCATCAATAAAGACTTTCATATTGACATCATAAGTCCCCCCTACAATAGCTGTTAATGTACTTACTGGTGTACCTGATGTATAATCATTATCTCTAACAGTATAGATAGTATTAGTTGTTTCCGTACTTTGGATCTCATATTTAAGAGAATTATCTCCACTAACACTCATTGTTTCAACAATGGTAAAGTTAGCATCTAAGGTAATTGTACTAATTTTAGTACCCCATTTACCAGTTTGCCCTGCATCACTGTCCGTATCAAAGGCATTACCATCATTTCTCACTTCAAAACTATAAAAGTTATCGTCAATTAAATTTTGAGCACCAACATTAAACCCAAATGTTAGCATGATAGCTATTAAATAAAAGTGTAATTGTTTTTTCATAATTGTAAATTTTATGTAGTAGTTTGTGTAAATATTATTTATCAATATTTGATAACACTAATTAACAGGTTTCCTATTTCCTGCTTGTTCGGTACAATAACATTCTTGTTCTCTGTGATAAACTCGAAATTATCACTCAATATAATTCACTATCAAACAGACAATAACATCTACAAACAAAAAAAGTCAGCACGGATGTGCTGACTTTAATAACTAATGCAAAAAAACGGTTTATTTCTTCTTCTTATGAGCGTAAAGTTTATTCATTTGTTCTTTACTACACACTTCTTTAATTTTTGTCATAGAAGCTTTATTTACTTCTTTTACTTTAGCCTTATACTCATCGGTACCTTTTCCTAACTCATTGTAGGCTGCTGCACGCTGAATGTATTGTTCTTTTTTAATTTCGTAAACTTTAGTTTTTTGGTCAGTATCTAATCCCATAACCTCAACCATCTCATTTACTTCTCCATCTAGTTTTGCCTGCATTTTCGGTTTCATTTCTTGAGCAAATATATTACTCATTCCTAATGTTAAAACAATCGCCAATAACGCTACTCTCAAAATACTCCTCATCTCTTATTATTTTTATAAATATGTAAGAACCTCAACTATAAAGCTGGCTCAATAATTATTTTTACATTTTAAAATTACAACCTAAGGTTACCTTATGTGAGCTGCGGAGTACAAACATTGTGCTAGAGTGTATGAGTGATCTACTTTTATTAATAAACTTACATTTTCTGAACCTTGATCCTGTCTAAATAAAAAATTCCAGGACCACCAAATTTAGGATTTTTAGAAACCGAGATTATCATCGACGAATTAATAGGCTCTTCAACAACCAACCTTTGAGCCAATTCAACCCATTGCCCTTTTGGTGCTGAATAAAGTTTCCAAACCAAATGTACAAAAGGAGAATTATTTGATTCTTTAAACTTGATGCCAAAACTTTTGGGATAGGTCTTATTTATCCAAACATTTGCTGTTACTTTATATACACCAGGCTCAAGAATAACCTTCTCGCGTATTGTAGCATTTGCCTTTGCGCCACAGTGCATTTGTATATTCTGACTTACATTTGAATAATCATCGCAATCAAATTTTAAACTAAAATTTCCATCAAAAACATTTTCATCTGTAAACGACCAATAGTCTTCTGACTGAATATACCATTTAGATGGTTCTTCAAATCCATAAATGGCATCATCAAGTAAGTTTTGTGCATGTATAGTTGCTGTGCCTATTAATAAAAATAGACAAAACTGAATTTTTAATAATTTCATATAATAATGTAGTGTGTGAGTGTGTTTGTTTAGAACGAAGTAGCCATGTTAAATATTTATTCTTTAACACGGCTCTTCAAGAGTTTAATTAAGTTCTATTGAGTTATTTTAATATCATCAATATATAATACTCCTGCTCCACCCCATTTAGGATTTGTTGAAACTTGTATCGCCATTTTTGTTGACACCGCTTTTTCAAGTGTAAACTTTTGTGTTAATTCTACCCATTCTCCCTTTACGGTTTTTTTGAGTTTCCATGAAATTTGAACAAAAGGTGAAGAGCCATTTGCTGCCAAGTTAGTACCAAACGAAAGTGGTGCATTTTCGCCAAGCCAAACCATCATAGAAATTGTGTAGGTACCAGGATATAATTTTACTGTACCATCATTTGGTTTATCTCCAGTAGTTCCTATTTGTGCGGCCATATTACTACCCTTAACTGTAGATAAATCATCGCAGTTAAACTTTAAGCTTTGCTTACCTTCAAAAGCTTTTTCTGATGTGAGCTCCCAATTTGCTTTGTGCTGTATCCATAAGGCTTTACCAGGATTCTCAAACGTATATACATCGCTATTTAATAAATTATTTTGCGCTGTAGCATTTAATGAAAATGCCATAATTGCGGCAACAATTGTTGTTTTAATAAATTTCATCTTGTGTTATTTTATGTTATACAATTATATTATTCAATAACACAAATTAACACTCTTACTAATTTACAATTGAACTAGCGAATCTAAACCCTGTACTTTTCAGTAAATACATCCTTTTACTAATTATATATTATTGACTGTATGCGCATAACATACGTGATGCATATTATCAAATTCCTAAGAGCTCTAAATATAAATGAGAATACCCCCTAGTTGGCACATTAACAATTTAACTTAATATTAGATAAATAATAAGACGTTTATATGTTTTGACCAAATGATCTCGTATAGGCATTTACATTTTCAGTAAGAACCGCTACAATTATGTGACTTTTGGGGAATATCTTGAGGTAACTTCATTTTTTTAAAATTAATTAACACACATGAAATGCACTGATTTCAATATAAATGAGCGAAATCACACATATATAATGACTTATGTCATACTACGATTTATTTTGGCATTATTTTTGATTATCATAAAAATATAAGGGTTAAAAGTACAACCTTTTCAATAGCTAATAAGTATAAGTAATTATACTAACCATAATGATTTTAATATGTGCAATCAATTCTGACTAAACATTAGAATTTTAAAACTGTAGGATTATGAACTTACGAATCACATCAAAAGCTAAAAACAACCAGATTTCATTTTTAATTGCATTAGATAATTTTATATCTAAAAGTCCAACAATGGCAATTAAACGCCTGAATCAGTTTTTATCAAAACGAAAGCCTGGCTTTAACTTAAGAGCTGATGAAAATACAAATCATCGTATTGATTTGTATGATGGAAATAAGTTAATTGCTTACTATAACTAAGCTTATAAATATATATTAACAGAAAAGGGTATCTAGCTAGATACCCTTTTCTGTTTTGTATGTCCTCTACTTTATATTTTAAAACTCTTCATCACCTCCAAAACCATCAGGACCACCTTTCTTTGATCGTGGTGATTTATAATTATTAAAACGATAACTCACTGTTAAGGTTACTAAAGGTGCATTGTAGGAATGATGTGAATATTCGTAAAAATCTTCACCTTGCGATACACCTGCTCTTCTGTTTTGATTAAATACATCTCGCACTTGCAGCACTCCTGTAATATTTCTATCAAACATTTCTTTTCTAAAGGCTAAATCAGTACTAACAAAACTTTCTCTGTACCCTTGCGCTGTAATTTGCTTGCTATTGTATCGAGTAAATGCCTGTATCTGTGTAGTTTTATTAATTTTAAACGTGTTATTTAACCTTGCATTCCACATAAAATCACTTCTACTAAAATCTACACCATTATACATACCTGTTACTTCGTAGTCGTACATACTTCCCGATAAATCAGCTCGCCACCATTTAAATGGATCAAAACTAAAGGTAGCATCCAAACCTAAAGAATAGTCTTTACCAACGTTCTCTGGTGAACGCATCATAATGTTATCTTGATATACAGATCTAATCCACTCAACTTTATTATGAGTAACTCGATAATAAGCTTCGAAATTGATAAATGCTTTATCCCATTTCTTAAGGTAAGCAATTTCTAAAGCATCAATATATTCTGGTAATAAATCAGGATTACCTTGTCGCACATTAAAAGCATCCGTCCAAGTTACAAAAGGTTCAAGATAATAGCTTCTAGGGCGTTGAATTCTTCGAGTATAACTAGTCATTAACTCTTGTTCGTGAGGTAATTTATAGGATAAATGAAGAGTTGGAAACCAATCTACTCTATTAATTTCAGATTTTGTTTCACCAATATCTTCAGCACCTGAGTTAATTAGTTCAATGGTTCTATCCGTATACTCAGCCCTTAAGCCTAACTGATATCCAAATTTCCCAAGCATACTCGCATATGTTGTATATAGCGCGTGTATATTATTAGTAAATGAAGTTGTATTGGAGTAAAGAGGATCTTGCTCGTAATTGCCATTACCTAAACTATCAATAGCCAATCCTGTTTCATCAGTACTTGTCCTTACTTCTATCTGATAGCCTGATTCTAACTTACCATTATTACCTAATGGCAAACTATAATCAATATTACCCTGAAACATATTCACGGGGCCATCTTCTGTACTTTTTCGACCTTCCATTTTGTTCCCGGCAGCATCGTAAAGTTGATTTTCATTAGACTCTTTACTATTCATTGACCTATTAGAGGCTGTTACTTTTAACTCATGCCCATCCGTATTAAATTTATGCAGGTAGGTAGCACTTGCTGAAAACATGTCGCTACTACGTAATCCATCTTCATTACTTGTATATCTGTATGGATCAGGACTTGTATTGCTCCACTCACTATAGTTTAAATTAGATATAGTATTATGACTGCGTTTCCCTATGTTCAGATCAATTTTGATAGTATTCATTGTATCAATTTTCCAATCAAAACCTCCTCTGATATTACCTCGGTACATTTCACGTTTTAAAGTACCATCATTTGATAAGTAGTTCGTTTCATCTCCGTTGTACGACTCTCTATCTAAATATTGTTCACCGTTTAACCTACGATCGTTATAATCTCCCGCTAGGTAATACCCAAATTTTCCTTGACGATAATTAAATAAGAAGTCGCCACCATAACCCATCGTTCCTCCATTAACATTTACCACTCCATTTACACCCTGAAGCATATTCTTTTTAGTAATAATGTTAATGATACCACCTGTACCTTCAGGATTATATTTTGCTGAAGGATTGGTAATAATTTCTATATTATCAATGGATGATGCTGGAATCTGCTGCAAGGCTTCTGATGCTTCAAGCACACTTGGTATACCATCAATTAACACCATAAAATCGCTACTGCCTCGCATGGATACATTACCTTCGATATCCACTGTCATTGATGGCACATTCTCCAATATATTAACTGCAGAACCCGATACTGCTGTATATTGCTTACTAACATTTACTATTTTCTTATCAATTTTATAATCAATAGCTGCCCTTTCAGCAATTACTTCTACCTCTTCAATACTTTCAGTATTTTCTTTAAGACCTAGTATTCCAATATTTGCACTTCTTTGCCCTTCTATTAACTCTACCTTATCTACTCTCTGAGTTTCATATCCCATAAAACTTAGTTCTACGTAATATTTACCATTCTCAATATCTGGAACTCGAAAAACACCATCACTTTTTGTAATAGTACCCGTAATCAATCTGCCCGTTTCAGCTTCATATATGGCAACCGAAACATACTCTAATGGGCGACGAGAATTGGCATCAACAATTTTTCCTTTAATAACGCCATCTACTGCCTCTGCCGGATTAGACATTGCACTTGGTAGATATAAAAATAATAGAAGGTTAATAATAAGTACTTGCTTCATTATAATATAGATATGTTTTTAATCAACTAGTTTAAAATGCAAAAATACACTCTTGCACTATATAAAGACGACAAATAAACTAAAAACCTTCACTCTATTTATAATAACGCCTATGAAAATGTAAAAAAGTATTTTTATACCTACGCTTACCTATTTCTAACATTATTGTTATGCTTTAAGGTAAGTAAAGCATCTTCAACAGTATGAACAGGAGCACCGCAAGCATTATCATTACAAATATAGAAAGTCAGGTCTTTACTATTTTTCCCTTCTGTTATCGGCAAGTTACTATCTGCCGATGCTAAAAATACAAATGGATTAAAGTCTGTTATCAATTCATTATGGGCTTTTTTTATGTCGCCGCCCGAAATAACCAACTCATTAGTACCATAAATAAAAAATAGCTTTAAGCGCTGCCAATTGGCATAATATTTCCCATGCTCGTCAATTTTCCCTGAAAGATTCTTAAGCATTTGCAACGAGGTGTGATACCCTTCCTTATGTAAAAAATATTTACTTAAGCGGTATATATTTATTGCCATAACGCTATTAGAAGCCGGTATTACATTATCTGAAATCTCAGACTTACGAACTAGTAATGGTTCATCAAGAACCGAAGCGTAATAAAATAATTGATTATCTTCGTTAAAGAAATGTGCCCTAACGTACTCTAATAAATTATTCGCTAATAAGATCCATTGCTCATCAAAAGTCACCTGATACAAATCAATCCAAGCATCAATAAGCATGGCATAATCGTCTAAAAACGCATTTATACTTCCCTTATCTCCTTTTAAACTGCGCCATAAGGCTCCATTATCTTGAAATACTTTTGCCTTTATAAACTCAGAACTCTCAATAGCCTGATTTAAATAAGCCTCGTTACCCAAGGCCTTGTAAGCCTGAACTAAACCTTTTATTGCTATTGCATTCCATGATGTTAGTATTTTATCATCCAACAAAGGATAAGTTCTAGTTATTCGTTGCTTGTATAATATTTGCTTGCTTTTATTCAGTTTTGAATTTAATTCATCAAAATCAACGTTTAAGCGATCAGCAAACTCTTGTATACACTGGGTTTGAAACAGAACATTTTTACCTTGCTCCCAGTTACCGGATTCTGAAATATTAAAGACCTCACAAAACAAACTAGCCTCATCTCCTAACAAAGCCTCAATTTCAGATTTAGTCCATACGTAATACTTCCCTTCTTCACCTTCACTATCGGCATCTTTTGCTGAATAAAAACCACCTTCTGGCGTCTTTAATTCGCGTGTTATGAATGCTATTGTTTCCTCAACTACTTTCTTATATAAAGGATTTTTAGTTAAACGATAAGCTTTAGAATACACTTCAATAAGTTGCCCCTGATCATATAGCATCTTCTCGAAGTGAGGAACCTTCCAAAACTCATCAACAGAATATCGGGCGAAACCACCACCTAAGTGATCAAAGATGCCTCCAAAGGCCATCCTAGTTAATGAAGTATTTACATAATTTAGAAGCGTCTCATCTTCGGTATTTGATAAATACGACAAAAAGAAATTGAACTCAACTGGCATTGGAAATTTAGGTGCTCCTATATTTCCTCCCCAAACCATATCCAAATTATCTTTCCATGAGGTAATGGCTTCTTGCAAACTATCTTCAGTAAATAAGGCTGAATCTTTTACCAAACCAACAAAATCCATTCGTTCGATACCATCTTTAATTTGCTTACCTAAATCAACTAATCTTTCTGGTTGATTATTAAATATCTGATTAATCTCATTTAGTAGATTAATCCATTGTCTCTTCTGAAAATATGTTCCTGCAAATACGGGTGTTCCATCTGGTAAAGTAATAATATTTAGAGGCCACCCTCCCTTACCAGTAGTTAAATGTGCAACATCCATAAAAACTTGATCTAAGTCCGGACGCTCTTCTCTATCTATTTTAATTGATACAAAATCCTGATTCATTAAAGCTGCCACATCAACATCGCTAAAACTTTCTTTCTCCATAACATGGCACCAATGACAAGCTGCATAACCTATTGAGATAACCATTAATTTATTCTCATTTTTGGCCTTATTTAAAGCTTCGGTATCCCACGGATACCAATTCACTGGATTTTGGGCATGCATTAATAAGTATGGACTCTTTTCATTTATTAAGGCATTGGTTCTATTACTCATGTACTCTTTATATTTATATCTAAAAAATCATCTGAGCCTCCTTCTCGCACTTCAGTTTTTTACTATCTATTGCTACTTCCTAGCAATACATTAGCACCATATGGGCAACTAATCATAGTAAAACTGATCACAACAGCTCCAGTCATATTAACATCAGAGAGGGTCTTTAGTTCTATAAACGCATAAAAAAAGAGCTATCTCGAAAGAAATAACTCTTAATAAAATTTTAGTAGGGATAAATTAAGGTAAGGATAAATACATTTTGTTTTCTAGAGGGTGCTCATAAGGCTTTGGCATACTAATATATTGCATTTTACTTGAACTACTTTTGAATACTTCATTATCCTCACCGGAATTATTTATTAGATTAAATGCAGCATTCATGAACGGATCATCATCAGCTCCTAGTTCAGCATAAAAACTATCGTACATCTGAATTTGAGGAGATAAACCAATGGAATAATCTATTGAATTGTTAACATTCTCAGCTTTCATAACGATTGGTTGTATAGCCCAGCCATGATCACTATCTGGATCGTTAATTGTTATAGAACCATAATATTTACCATGTGTTTTTTCACCTATTTGAACCACATTCATATAAGGTGCTAGTGCATAAATTAGCATTTCACTAGCTGATGCCGTAGATGAAGTGGTTAGTACGTATAAGTTTTGAAGGCTTAAATTATTCGGATGCTTTAAAAACCTATCTATAAATATACTTTCATCATCAGGATACTTAGTAGCTAAATAATCACTCACTGTATTATTATAAGATGATCTTATAAATACTTCATCTGCTATGGATGATGGCCCAATCATTGAAGCTAATAACTTTGCTGTTGCTACAGATCCTCCTCCATTATATCGTAAATCAAGAATTAAATCTTGTACTCCTTGTTCTTTAAACTCAGCAAATAGGCTTTCTAAATCGGCACTTAAGCTTGAAATAAATGATGTATAAGCCAAATAAGCTATAATATGCCCATCTCGGTCCTGAACATGTGTTTTCAATATAGGATTAATATGTATTTCTTCAGGGGATAACACAATTGGCTGATCTAAGGGTTCAGCTACACCACTTTTCATTGTTCCTAGGGTAAGCGAAATAGATTCATTATCAAAAAGCTCAGCGTATGTGTTTTTATTTAAAGAATGTCCATTTACTTCTATTATAATATCTCCTCTTTTTAAATTAGCTCTTGATGCGGGGGTATTGGGGTAAACGAATTCAATAAAACCAATCCAATCAGAACTTCCTTCACTAATTAATGCCGGCCTAACAGAGTAACCATATTCTTTACGTACTCCATTAAAATAATCAACTAAGCCCTGATAGTCACTCGTAATAAATGACCACTTATCAATTGAAGAATACAATAACTTATCAAAATATGCCTTACTATCTGTATGTTCATGAGAAGATAACTCCGGCATCTGATCTGCCCAATAATAATTGGTGGACATACTCTCATGAATGAATTCATTAACTTTTTCTAATTGGGAAAGTTCTATTTGCTTATCTTTTTTGCATCCAACGCATAAAAAAACTGCAATTAGGATTATAATAGCAGAATCAAATAATTTCATAGAATTGATAAATTGTTTTATTTATTAGATCTGCAACTTAAATATATCATATGATAGATGCCAACAACATACACTGTATTCGTTATTGTACATTATTGTAACTTATGAAAGTGCACTTAATAATGAATATAAATTAGACTAATAGCAGGGTGTTTTAATGCTTATTTTTCGATAAAATAAGTTTTAATATATCTTTGTGCCTACCAGTTATTAAACAAATTATGATGATAGATTTTAAAATAGATATTGAGAAATGCACCGAGTGTAGCCTATGCTCTAAGGAGTGCCCAACCTTGATAATTGACGGAAAGAAAGGTATTCCTGAAATAAAAGAAGGTAAAGAAAAACAATGTATAAAATGCCAACACTGTTTAGCTGTTTGTCCAACGGGTGCATTATCTATATTAGGTAAAAATCCTGAAGACAGTGTTTTGGTAAAAGGCGAAATTCCTTCCACGAACGCCATGAAACACCTTATACAAACCAGAAGAACTATTCGTAAGTATAAAGATGAGATTTTAAGCACTTCTGAATTGGATGATTTATTGCAAACAGCGGCTTTTGCACCTACTGGTCATAATAAGAATCAAGTACTTTTAACCCTTACTAAATCAATTGAACAACGCGATAAGCTAAGAGTTTTAGTGTATGATGCTATAAAAGAAGTAATGGATGCAGGCAAGTTACCTGACTCTCTTGCCATGTTTGGAAGTTTTCAGAAGGTATGGGACAGCAAAGGTATTGATGTGTTGTTTAGAAATGCACCCCACATTATTTTAGCTTCTGCTCCTAGTTCTATTAACTCATGTGTTGCCGATTGTGTTATTTCTCTTACTTACATGGAACTATATGCAAACACCAAAGGTATAGGTACTCTTTGGGATGGATTGGCGAAAGTTGTATTTGATAAAATTGCTCCTGAACTAAAATTGCAGTTAGGTATACCTGAAGAACATACTTTAGGGTATATTATGGTTTTTGGTAAACCTGCGGTTAAGTACACTCGGTCTGTACAAAGTGAAGGCTTAAATGTAAATACATTAAATTTATAATAACAACTCCCCAACACTCACATCGAGTATTGGGGATAATTCTTATTTATTAGCTTCTAATTCGGTAAGATGTTCCATTTTTTTACGTTCTAAGAACTCCTGTATTCCTTCAAAGTGTTCTTTTACTTTCTTATTTCCAAACTCATATATCTTACTGATTAAACCATCCAAGAAATCACGATCGTGACTTACCAAAATCAAAGTTCCATCGTAAGCCATTAGGGCTTGTTTTAAAATATCCTTAGTTCTTATATCTAAATGATTAGTAGGCTCATCTAATATTAAAAGATTGTATGGTTCAAGCAAAAGCTTAATCATAGCCAAGCGAGTTCGTTCACCACCTGATAAAACTTTTACCTTCTTTTCTAAATCGTCGCCTCTAAACATAAAGGCTCCTAGTATATCTTTTATCTTAGTTCTAATTTCTCCTTTTGCAATATCATCAATAGATTGAAATATAGTTAACTCCTCATCCAGTAATGAAGCTTCATTTTGAGCAAAATAACCCACCTTAGTATTGTGCCCCAAAGTTAGCTCTCCATTGTGTTTTAACTCACTCATAATGGCCTTTATCAAGGTAGATTTACCTTCACCATTCTTTCCTACAAAGGCCACCTTCTCCCCTCTTTCTATCGCAAATGAAACCTCAGAGAAAACAAGATGATCATCGTAAGTTTTCTCCACATCTTTCGCAATTACCGGATAATCGCCAGAACGAGGTGCAGGAGGAAACCTCAATCGTAAATGTGAAGTATCTACTTCATCTACTTCGAGAATTTCTAATTTCTCAAGCATTCTAACGCGAGACTGTACTTGATTGGTTTTTGAATAGGTTCCTCTAAAGCGCTCAATAAATTCCATATTATCAGCAATCATCTTTTGCTGCTCATCATAAGCCTTCTGCTGCTGTTCTCTTCGCTCTTGGCGATGTATCAAATACTGCGAATAGTTAACCTTGTAATCATATATACGTCCCATCGTTACCTCAATAGTACGTGTGGTGATATTATCGATAAAAGCTTTATCGTGCGAAATAACAATAACAGCCTTAGCACTATTTATTAGGAAATCTTCAAGCCACTGAACCGATTCAATATCGAGGTGGTTGGTTGGCTCATCAAGAAGTATTAAATCCGGATCGCGCAAAAGGATTTTTGCTAACTCAATACGCATTCGCCAACCTCCACTGAATTCTTTAGTTGGTCGAGTAAAATCTTCCCTTAAAAAACCTAAACCTAATAATATCTTTTCAACCTCTGCATCAAAATTTATTTCGCCAAGGCTGTATACTTTTTCGCTCAGGACACTAACCTTCTCAATAATTCCGTAGTATTCTTCACTCTCATAATCAGTTCTTGTTTCTAACTGCTTATTGAGTGCTTCCATTTCTGTTTGCATCTGTATAAGCTCACTAAAAGCTTGCGATGCTTCTTCAAAAACAGTGCGGTCATTATCTGTCATCAAGTGCTGAGGAAGGTATGCTATAACAGAATCGCTTGGTGCAGAAACTCTACCCATCGAAGGAGCCTGAGCGCCCGCCATTATTTTTAGTAATGTTGATTTTCCTGCTCCATTTTTTCCCATTAAAGCAATTCGATCTTTTTCATTAACTACGAATGAAACATCTTTGAAAAGTGTACTCCCTCCAAATTCTACTCCTAAACCTTCTATCGAAATCATTTGTGCTATTTTTATTTCAGGGCGCAAATATAATTAGTATGTTTTTATATTAATTATCCAGTAGAAAGAAAATCGAAGATTAAGAGAACTATTTTTAGAGGAGAAATTATTGATTGGGGTTATTATGGATAATCTTTTTAAACTTAAAATCAGATAGCCACAAAATTTATTTATAAAAAGAGAGGCCATCTCATTTGAGACAGCCTCATTCTTATTAGTTCTTATTCTATATACTTTTAATCTATATTCTAATACTGAAAGTAGATTTATTAATTACGCCATCCACCGCCAAGGGCCTCGTAAATTGATATCATTGAGGTAAGTTTCGATACTTTTATGTCAATAATATTTATTTCGGCATTGAGTTCTGAATTTTGAGCAATTAAAACCTCTAAATAGGTTGCAAATCCACTGGTTAAAAGATCTTCAGAGTATGTTACTGCCTTATTTAAAGCCTCTAATTCATCAGATTTAACTTTGTACTTTTCAGTAGCTGCTTGGTAGTTAATTAAAGCATCAGACACTTGTGTTGATGCACCCGTAATAGATTTTTTAAAATCGATAAAAGCTTGTTCTTGCTGTGCCTTTGCAACCTCAAGAGCTGTTCTATTTCTGCGTTTGTTAAAAATTGGCTGCGTTAAATTAGCAGCTGCGTTATACAGCAATGCGTCTTTATTAAACCAAAGTGATGGATCCATAGCCTGTAAACCACCAGAAGCACTTATGCTAATGTTTGGGTAAAAACTAGTACGAGCCACATTGGTTTGCTCAAAAGCCTGCATAAGCCTGAACTCCGCAGCACGCACATCAGGACGATTGGCCAATAATAAGGCTGGTACGCCAGTTTCTACCGATTTATCTGTATTGATATCATTTAACTGACTTCTTTTTATATCTGCATACTCACGACCCAACATTAGGTTGATTGTATTCTCTAGTAGCATCTGCATCCTATTAAAGTCAACCAATAGCGCTTCTGTTGAATGTAGTTGAGCCTTTGTTTGCATCACTCCTGCTTCGTTAACTCTACCACTCTTTTTTAGCTCCATCATTACCTCAAAACTTTCCTTTCTATTGGCAATGGTTTTATGCATCAAGTCAATTTGTGCATCAGCCTTAATCAACTGAAAATAAGCCGAAGCTAAATTAGCCACTAAAGCTGTTTGTATGGCTTTGGTATCTTCTTGCACCTGAAATAAAGTGGCTTTAGCAGCATTCTTATTGGCTGTTATTCTCCCCCAAATATCGGGCTCCCAAGTTAAGCTTCCCTTAAGACTGTACTCTTCAAAGCTAAGTCCTTGCATCCACGATTGATTGGACATCTTATTTTCGGCTACACCTAAATTAGCCGATAAGGTTGGCATATATTCAGCTTTCCCTTGTTTAAATAAAGCCTCAGCGGCAAGTACTCTTTGGTAAGCCATTAATAAGTCGAAGTTATTCTCCAATGCCTCATTAATTAAGTCCTTTAGAGTTGGATCAGTAAAAAACTCGTTCCAAGGCATTTCAGCTAAGGAAGTGGAGTCTTTTAATGTTACATCGCGATAAGCCTCAGAAATTTCAAGCTCAGGTCGCGTGTATTTTTTGGTAACTAAGCACGATGTAAATATCATGCTTAGTAGTATTATATAAGTAGTTTGTTTCATATTTAATTTTACTCTCATTAATTAATCTGTTGCAGTTAATCAAACTTCTTAACTTTTTCTTTGTCGAACTCTAACTCATCCACATCTACCAATTTTTGTGTAAAATGCTTCGTACCACCTTTTATGCGTTCCTGTAAAGACTGGAATATCACAAACAAGGTTGGTATTACAAATACCCCAAGCACAGTTCCGATGAACATACCACCTACAGCACCCGTACCAATGGATTTGTTACCCATTGCACCAGCTCCTGTGGCCACCATTAAAGGAATAAGACCTAGAACACAGGTAAACGAAGTCATAATAATTGGACGCAGACGAACACGCGCTGCATCAACAGCCGACTTGTATAAAGAATCTCCATTACGTCGGTTCTGAAGGGCATACTCCACAATTAATATGGCATTTTTACCCAATAGTCCGATCAACATGATGAGTGCCACCTGGAAGTAAATATTATTCTCTATTCCGAATAAATTGATAAATACAATGGCGCCAAATACCCCAACAGGTAATGATAGAAGAACCGAGAAAGGAATGATATAACTTTCGTATTGTGCCGATAGTAAGAAATAAACAAATATTAAACTCAATGCAAATACAATAGCCGAATCGCCACCAGATTTGCGTTCTTCTCGAGTCATACCAGAAAACTCATATCCAAAACCAGTAGGGAGTGTTTCTGCCACCTCTTCAATGGCTTTAATAGCATCCCCAGAACTATACCCCGGTGCTGCTGCTCCAATTATTTTAGCAGCATTAAACAAGTTGAAACGCTCTACCAAATCGGGACCATTTGTTTTAGTCATAGAAACAAACTGACTGATAGCAACCGATTCGTTTTTACCATTTCTGATGTATATATTATTTAAAGCTTCCGCCGTTGCTCGTTCTTCAGGACGCGCCTGAATCACTACACGATATTGTTTACCAAAACGGTTAAAATCGGAAATATATCTACTACCAAAATAAGCTTGCATTGTACTAAATAATGTACTTACATCTAAGCCCGCTTCCTTAACTTTTTCTACATTAACCTCCATCTCGTATTGCGGATATTTGGTAGAAAATGTAGTAATTGCATAAGCTACTTCTGGTCGCTTATTAAGCTCCATCAAAAAGGCCTGTGCTTTGGCTTCCATATTTTTTAGGTCGCCACCTGTTTTATCTTGTAACTGAAATTCGAAACCTGAATTGTTACCGAAACCACGTACGGTTGGAGGCGTAAAAAATAAAATATTGGCTTCTTTAATATGAGCTACTGCACCATACAATTGCTTAACAACAGCATTTACTTGCTCATTATCTTTTGTTCGTTCATCCCAAGGATTCAATTTAATTACCGCAAAGGCTCTTGACGATCCGTTGGTACCACTCATCAAACTAAAGCCATTGATAAACATTCTGGTTTTTACAATTGGCATGGCAGCAATAATATCATCTAGCTGTTCGCCAATTGCAGTGGTTCTTTCTAAGGTTGAACCTGGCGGAAGTTCAATATCACAATAAATAGTTCCTTGATCTTCTGCCGGGATAAACCCTGTAGCAGTAGTATTAAATAACCAAACGGTACCTACCACACAAATAATCAGGAATAAAATTGGTATCCACATTTTTTTAAGGAACACCTCTACTGTAGACACATATTTATCAGTTATTTTATCAAATGATTTATTAAAACCATCGCCAAGTTTAACAGTAATACTTTTGTAGTTTTTTGTTTTTCGTTTGTGCACTGGTTTTAAAAATAGAGCACAAAGGGCAGGACTTAAAGTAAGCGCATTTACAGCCGATATAATAACAGAGATTGTTAATGTAATGGCAATCTGACTGTAAAACATCCCGGCAGGACCACCCAAAAAAGTAACGGGTAAAAATACTGCTGCTAAAACTAGTGTACCAGAAATAATAGCACCAATAATCTCTTTCATGGCCATGATAGATGCCTTACGAGCACTCTCAACACCCTCATCGAGTTTTACATATACGGCTTCAACAACTACAATGGCATTATCTACCACAATACCAATGGCAAGTACCATGGCAAACATGGTAAGCATGTTTATAGAGAAACCAAATACCTCAAGAAAAAAGAATGTTCCGATAATGGCTACAGGCACTGCTATGGATGGAATTAAGGTTGCTCTAAAATCTTGTAAGAATACAAGTACCACAAGAAATACCAATACAAAGGCAATGGCCAATGTTATTAGAACTTGACTAATTGACTCATCAAGGAAATCTTTAGTATTCATCGGAATCACATAATGTACTCCTGGAGGAAAATCTTTCGCAGCTTCGTCAAGTGCCTGCTCCAATTCAATAATAATATCGTTGGCATTTGAACCAGCAGTCTGTTTAATACCAAAAGCAACAGATGGATTACCTTCTGTAACGTTGGTTGACATATAACTAAAAGCACCTAGTTCAATATCAGCAACATCTCTTAATCTTAGGAAATCTCCATTTCCCTCTGTGCGGATGATAATATTCTCATATTCTTTTTCTTCAGAAAAAGTTCCTTTGTAACGAATGGTATACTCAAAAACCTCAAACGAATTTTCTCCAAACTTACCTGGAGCAGCTTCTATATTTTGCTCTTGAATGGCACGAGCTACATCATCTGGCAATAAGCCATAAACAGCCATTTTATCTGGCTTAAGCCAAATACGCATAGAGTAATCGCGTGCACCAAAGGCATCCACATCGGCAACACCTTCAATACGCTGAAGCACAGGGATGAGGTTGATTTTTGCATAATTATCTAAAAAGTTAAAATCGTAATCAGGATTCTCAGAATATACCGATGCAAACATCAATACACTGTTTTGTACTTTTTTTGTTTCAATACCTGTTTGGACAACTACCTGCGGTAGCTTATTGGTTACTTTTGCAACACGGTTTTGTACATTTACTGCGGCAATATCTGGGTCGGTACCCAATTCAAAGAATACACTAATTTTAGCGGAGCCCGAGTTACTTGAGCTTGAGCTAATGTAACTCATGCCTTCCACACCGTTAATGGCTTCTTCTATTGGTGTAACAACACTCTTTAGAATAGTCTCTGAATTTGCACCTGGATAGGTTGCACTAATGGTAACTGTTGGGGGAGCAATATCTGGGAATTGCTCTATTGGTAATCCGGTAATGCCCATATACCCTAGCAATACAATAAGTATGGATATAACAGTTGACAGAACAGGACGTTCTATAAATTTCTGAATCATATTAAATGATAGTTTGATAAGAAAAAATGTGGGTAATAACGAATAGGACTATTGAGAAATTTTAATTCAAAATAGTCATTCCCTCGCGTACTTTAATGATACCTTCGGCAATAATCTCATCGCCAATATTAATGCCCGATTCGGCAATATAGTTATCCTCAAAGCGATTGTTGTTTACCTTAATTTCCTTTGATACAGCCTTACGGTTTTCATCTAGTTTATAAACAAAAAGTTTTCCTTGTAACTCAAAGGTGGCTGATTGTGGCACTAATAACGCATCATTAAGCGCAGAAGGTACTTTAACCGTTCCGCTACTTCCGGTGCGGATTAACATATCCGGATTTGGAAATACTGCTTTATAACTCACACTTCCTGTTCGCGGATTAACCAAGCCATTGATAGCAACAATCTTACCCGTATGTTCGTAAGTCGATCCATCGGCCAAAAGCAATGTAACATCGGGCATAGCCATAATTCTTTCTTTTTGACTCATCCCCTTACTACCTCTGTTAAAGGCTAATAATTCTTTTTCGGTAAGGGTGAAAAAAGCGTATACTTCGCTAATATCAGAAACCGTTGTTAACGGAAGCGGTGTTTGGCTGCTAACCAATGAGCCCAATTTGTAGGGTAAATCGCCAACAACTCCATCAACAGGACTTTTAATAACGGTGTAAGATAGATTCTCTTTTGAGTTCAATAAATCGGCTTTAGCCTTTTCTAATTGAGCAATTGATGCCGATAAATTACTCTTTTTTGTAGCTAGCTCTACCTCTCCAATAATTCCTTTTTCCACCAAAGGCTTTACCTGAGCTACTTCCAATTCAGCTCTTTCTACATTAGCTTTGGCAACCAACACCAATGCTTCTGCTGCTCTTACAGTCTGTTTCTGGTTTTCGCTATTAATAGTAAATAGCACGTCTCCTTTTTTTACTTCCTGCCCCTCAATAATGTTGCAACTTTCAATAAAGCCTGAAGTTTGTGGGCGAATTTCGATAGTCTGTATTCCTTCAATATTGGTAGCATACTGACGAGAAATTTCGACATTAGAAGTGTTTACCGATTTTGTTTTTAGATGAAGTTCTTGTTGCTGCGCGCGCTGTTGTTTAGGACCGCATGCACTTAAGCTTGCAGCCAATACAACAACACCCAAGCATTGTTTAGTAAAATTCATAATAGTTGTAGTGTATAAATTAAGTATTGTTAAAATTTATCTTTCCAAAAAGAATTTAAATCTTCGATAAACTTTTCTATTGTTTCAATTTGCTTAGTAAGGTACTTTGTGTAATTAGATGGATTAACCAATGGCAGTTCTAGTTTATCATCATCGTTTAAAATTTCATTCGCCTCTACTTTAAAAAGGTTAATCCTATGATGCATTTCTAAGGAGTTCTTAGCCTTTTCTAATTCATCTTCAAGATTATTAATAAAGTGTTTGGGGTTTGGTCTAAAATAGCGTTTTCTATCACCTGGCTTGGTATAAAAGGAAGCCATCTTTTTGTCTTCTAATGTTTTTAATGCACCTGATACGGTAGCTTTACCGGCTCCTATTGTACTTATTATTTTATCAAAAGATAAACCTTCTGAACCTTTTATTATTAATAATGCAAAAACACGAGCAACAACAGGTGATATTTTATATGTCTTTTGAAATAATAGGCCTTGCTCTTCAACGAGCTCTTTTACGCCTAATAAAACTTCTTCTTTTGTCTCCATTTAGGTTATTTTATTTCACAAATATACAATTAGTTCGGGAATAACCGAACTAACCATACATTTATCTACCCAATTTGTTGTTTAGTCATTTTTAGATGGTTCAAGTAAACCAACTTAAACCCGTTGAAAAAATATCGAGAAGAGTACATTAATTTTCTTGAATTTACGAACAAATACAGGACTCGTTCAAAACACCCTGCCTGTTAAACACAATAATCATCTGTACTAATTATACGGTACTGTAGCTTTGTAATTTAAAATTTACACCTATGAAATACATATTACAACACCCATTACTAATTGCTTTATTAGTGTTTTTTTTATGCACAAACATCGGTAAAGCTCAAAAAACTTACTCTGTATACAAGGCTAATAGCGATATTATTATTGATGGCAAGGGAAACGACAAGGCATGGACAAATGCAGAGGAACGAAGCTTTAATAACTTCTATGATATTGAGAGGCCTAGGGATAAACAGTTCACAAAATTTAAAATGATGTGGGATGATGAAAACCTTTATCTGTTATATCAATGCGAAGACAAATATATAACGGCTCGTGAAACCGAACGTGATGGTATGCCTTTTTTAGATGATTGTGTAGAAATATTTTTAATTCCGGCAGATACTAAGTTAAACATGCATTTAGGCTTTGAAATTAATCCGTATAAAGCGAGCAATGATTTCATATACCTCAATAAAATACATAAGAACAAAAAGATGGTAATCAAATCATATAGCCCTAATTTTGATGTTGAAGTTACCATAGATGGAACAATAAACGATAACTCTGATATTGATAATGGCTGGACTTTAGAAATGGCAATCCCGTTAAAAGCATTTCATATTACCGGAAATTATACTCCAATTACAGAAGGTGTAAAATGGAATTTCTTTGCCTTGCGAAAAGACAGAAATGATATTGAAGGTGATCGCGTGAGCCAGTCAACGATATTCCCTACAGTTAGAAAACACCAACAAGTACACAACAAAAACCACTTTGGTCTAATGGAATTTATGAAATAGATTGTTTACTAAATTTGAAGAAACTATTCTTACATCATACTTAGCTTAATACATAGAATTTGGATTAGCCGATTTTTCTGGTATTTGCTGAATAGAGTCCCAATGCTCACATATTTTACCTTCTCCATCAAAACGAAAAAAATCCATGGTAACATATTGGTCATTTCCCGGCCAAATTTGATGAGTGTGCAAGGCTACTAAATTTTCTTCGGCAATACAACGTACAAATTTTATGGTTTTATCAGGATATTCGCTTTGCATTCTCTCAAAATAATCAATAAAGCCTTGTGTTCCATTGGCAACATCTGGATTGTGCTGGATATAGTCATCTCCTACATATTTTTCTACAGCTTCTCTAGGTTTGCCTTCATAGGCCATTTGATAAAAAGCAATGGCATTTTTTTTATTCACTTCTAAATTCATAACAAAGGATTTAAATTAATAGAGCCATATACAACTTACGCATAAAAATGAAAATATCAAACACTTACCTTAACTCACTGAAAGATACGACTTGATTAATTGAGAGAAAAATCATGTTTACTTGGTAAGATGAACTATCCTTCTACACTTATATGGTTTTCACATATTAATTAGCATATTTGTTTTCTTCTATTTTAAACATAACAGAATGAAAGATCAAAAAGCAATATTGCATAAATGCATAAAAAATGATGAGCCAGCATTTGTAATTGCAGGTCATGATATATCTTCAATAAAGACCCTAGAAACCTATTACATCATTGCCAAAGAGAACGGAGCAACAAGTGAATTCTTAAAAGATATGGAACTGGTAATTGAGGAATTTAAAGTGTTTCACCAACAAGAGCCTGATAAAATTAAGATGCCTACAATTAAGGACAATGAGCGTTAATGGTAATCGCTAATCGAATATTTTTTTTGTATATGTATACGCTTATAAGAACCTCATCAGAGAACCCCGATTTTCAGAAATTAGTAAACCAGCTAGACCAGAACCTAGCCAAGAAAAATGGAGACTCTAATGACTTTTTCGCCCAACATAATAAAATTGATTTGATTAAAAATGTTGTATTAGCTTATGATAAAGAAGTTGTTGTAGGCTGTGGTGCTATGAAAAGCTATGATGCATCATCTATGGAAATCAAACGAATGTTTGTACTCCCTCAGATGCGTAGTAAGGGCATTGCAACTTCAATTTTAAACGAATTAGAAACATGGGCTAAAGCATTAAAATACGAGAGATGTATTATGGAAACAGGCGCTAAAATGCCTGAAGCAATTTCTGTTTACAAAAAAAATGGTTACAGCGTAACTCCTAATTACGAACCCTATATAAACATTAGCGACAGCATCTGTTTTGAAAAACTATTGGATGCTTAACATAGCTTATATGTCTTAATTATTATACAGTACGGATATTAGGCTCATGCTTAATTGCGAAGTTACACGAATTGGCTATAAAGCACATTTCATTTGCCTTTTTATGCAATTCTTTAGCTTTTATAAGTTGATTAGCATCTGTTATAGTTACGTTTGGTGCTAGAGTTACTTCAACAAACTTACCACTACCATTGTCCGTTTCAGTCATTATTCCGCTAGCCTCATCGGTATATTCCACAACAATAATTTTATGAGCACTACAGAGGTGTAAATACCACAACATATGGCAAGAAGATAACGATGATAAAAATAATTCTTCAGGATTATATCTGGTAGACTCACCCATAAATGATGGATCAGAAGAGGCTTTTATAGTATCGTATTTCTCGCTGACTATAATCTCATGATTACGATTATATGAGTTATAACTTTTTGTACCGAAGCCCTCATTCCCTGTCCACTCAATCTGCACCTGATATTTGTGATTTTTCATTTATTTGATGAATTAGATTTATTAATACTCTTCCTTTAACTGTGTATTAGTTCGCTAGAGAAACTATTGTTACAAACAAAACTGAATCGCTTTAGTTTTGAAGTTCAACCATACTTAGTATTTTATTTCCGAGAATAAATTGAATTGAGTTACAAGAAACAGGCACTTCTGATTGTTTCGAGGAATTCTATTTTAATATAAACGACGCTAACAAATTATTTACCACACCTTGTTATAAGTGAAGAAGGGAGAAGAGCTACAATAATAGTATTCTCCCTTTATTAATTATATGATATTATGAAAGAGTCATTTTTCTTCCAAAATAAAGGATATAGGTAAATGATCGCTATAACCAGTTAAATTTGGTTTTTCTTGTCCAAAACGAACTGGAGTATTATACTTGCCTTTAACCATACCATCATACACCTCAATAGAAATGGAATCTTCATTCACTCTAAAAGTACCATTTGATTTAAGCGCCCCTTTGGCAACCATAAACTGATCAATCATCAAAGGACGACCTCCAAATATATAACTCGATGTTCGCTCACCCATTAATGGCCACATCAAATTATACAAATAAGGGTTTCTACCCGATATCACTTTAGCCTTATTCCTAGTGCTTAATGCATAATCGCTTAAAGCTCTATTGAAAGGTTCATCATTAAAATCGCCCATTACAACTATAGCTGTATCAGAGCCCTTAACCTCTTGTATTCGTTGCACAAAATAGCTCAAGGTCTCCCCTGTTATTATTCTAAAAGGTTCTGATTCGTATTGACCTGATGTACGTGATGGCCAATGATTACCGAGTAAAACCAATTCATTACCTTGCTTGGTTTTTACAGTTGCCTGAATAATTTCACGAGTAGCATACCTCTTCACAACAGCATGCTGAAAAAATTCGGTATCAATGTAGGTATACTTCTTTTTGTCGTAGATAAATGCAATATCAATACCTCTACTATCTTCGGAGTTGGAATGGATAATATCATAATCTCTATCCAATAAAGTAATCTTAGACAAAAGCTGTTTAAGTACATACTTGTTTTCAACTTCGCAAGCCCCGAGAATATCAGGTCCCATACCATTATTCATTTGCGAGATAACCCAAGCCAAATTATGTAATTTTTGCTCAAGCACATCAACTGTCCAAACCGATAAATCAGATGCAATTTTACGTTTCACACGCTCTGGTCTGCGCTCCAATGGCGCATCCTTAACATCAAATAAGTTCTCAACATTCCACCATGCAATAAAGTGATTTTCCATTATAAATAAGTTTAGGTTAAAAATTAATTGTTTCAATATCTAATTTATTACTAAAGTTTTAGATGTCAAAATTAATTTTAGCACACTCTATATCAATACATAATATTAATTAGGCAACGTATTTATCATTTGGGTATCTCATAACCATAAGAAACAATAACAAATCAACTCTAATTGAAATAATATGAAACAATACCTTGATGGAACGAAACTTTATGGTAACGACTTTTCAATTGAAGACATTGAGAAATGGTATTTTGAAGAAAACGAAGCCTATGCCAATTTAGGAACCAAGAATCGCGATTCTAATTCATATAGCTATCACTTAATAAACAATTTATATGGTTATAATAAAATCAAACAAAATCAGTTTAAGAATGTGCTTGGTTTTGGTTCTGCATGGGGTGGCGAATTTGAACCTATCATTAATAATATTGAAAGCTTAACCATTATTGAGCCTTCAGAGCAAATGGTAAGTAGCTCAGTTAAAAGCATAACACCGAAATATATTAAACCTGCCTTAGATGGAAAAATTGCCATCAACAATAACCAAATAGATTTAATAACCTGTTTTGGCACTTTACATCATATACCCAATGTATCCTTTGTTCTTAGCGAGTTAATTAGAGTTTTAAAACCCAACGGATACTTACTTCTGCGTGAGCCAATAATATCTATGGGCGACTGGAATAAAGAAAGACATGGCTTAACCAAAAATGAGCGTGGCATCCCTATTGATTTTTTTGATGATGAGTTTAACAAACATCCAGTTAAAGTGCTCTCTAAAAAACATTGCTTTACCATGAATGCATTTCTACAGCGCAAAATAGGAAGGTACTTTAAAAAGAAGCTACACTGCTACCTTCTATATATCCATTTGGATAAAGTAATATCTCAATTACTAAAAAATAATGTTACCTACCATGCCACATCAAAGTATGAGAGAATTGCACCCTCTTCTATATATTATATCATTAAAAAGATGAGTAATTAATACCATAATAAGATTAGATAAACGAATACTAATAAATTTACAAGTCAAAAAATAAGAAAGTTCATCACTACGCTATTTTCAATATCCCTATCTTTGAGGCTAACCAACAAATTATAGCATGTTCAAAATAACACTTACTTCTCTTATTGCCCTATTTATTAGCTTATCACTATCAGCTCAAATTAATGAAAGCATAAAGCAAACAGTGATCAATTATCCAAAATCTATTTCTAACTATGAAAAATTATCCAAAAGAATTAATTCTGATTATAAAACTGACAGAGAAAAAGCCAGCGCAATTTATGTTTGGATTACTCATAATATAGCTTACGATGTACCTGCTGCTAATGCCAATATAAAGCCGAAATCATATTCTTATCGCACGCAAGAAGAGAAACTGGAAATAGAAGGCAAGTACAATCATAAAATTATTACCAAGCTATTTAAAAAGAACAAGGCCATTTGCGATGGCTATTCGCGTTTATTTAAAACGCTCTGCGACTTAAGTGATATTGAATGTGTAATTATCAGCGGAACCTCGAAAACCACAACTCATGATATTGGAAAATTACCAAAAAGAAGTGATCATGCTTGGAATGCCATTAAATTAGATGGTAAATGGGAATTAATTGATTCCACTTGGGGTGCAGGAAGCGTAAATGCCCAAACCAATAAATTTACTCAAGATTACGATGAAACTTACTTTTGCACTGCCCCTGAGCTTTTCTTTTTAAAGCACTTTCCTGATGATGAACAATGGTTACTAGTTAAAAGAAACGAAAAAGATTTTGCAAACTTGCCATTGTACTATTCGTCTGCTATTAATTCTAACATACAAATAATAAAGCCGAATAATGGGGTAATAGAGAAAGTAAAAGGCGATGCCATACAATTTACAATTAATTGTGATACAGAAATAAGTAAGCTTAGTTATGCCTTTAGCAAAGATAAATATTCTACAAAGCTTAAAACTAAATACAACAAAGGAAAAACTAGTTTTAGTATACCTATAAAAAATATAAAACGTGGTTACCTAACGCTATATCATAACAACAAAGCCATTGTAGCATATAAAATCAATTTGAAATAATTTGCAGCATGATAATTCACATTAAAAAATGTTGATAATTACGCTATTATTAGCTTCGCAAATAACACATTTAAAAGAATATGGTTTTATGAAGAAGATAATCTACGCTATACTATTCTGTTTCCCACTGCAGATGATATCACAAAAAAGCACAGATGACCTAAATTTAGCAGACAAATTATTAGAGGTTAATGAAGATAACATTTTAATAAATGCGGATTATCACAATTGGGGCTCTTCTATAGTAAAAGGTGAGGATGGAAAATACCACCTTTTCTACGCACAAATGTCTGAAGAAATTGGCTTTAGCTCATGGCTTACTGATGGTATTGTTTCTCATGCTGTGGCAGACTCGCTTTGCGGACCGTATGTGCATAAAGAAGTTGTTTTAGAAGGACGTGGAGCTGGTTTTTGGGATGCCCACACCGCTCATAATCCCAGAATTAAGTTTTTTGATGGTAAGTACTACTTATATTATATGTCAACAAACACAGGAGGCAGAACCTTAACTGAATCTGAGTGGGAACAGGCCAGGCATGGTGGAATTACTAATGAGTTTAGAGCTTTAGTTCGAATGAATCAACGTATTGGAGTTGCTGTTTCTGAGAGTGTAAATGGCCCTTGGGAACGGTTTAACACTCCTCTTGTTGAACCCTCAGGCCCTATTGCACAAATTACCTGCAACCCTGCTGTAACACAAAGACCGGATGGCGGATACATAATGATTATTCGAGGTGACAAACCAGATGTTGAATATGCCAATGGCAAATGGCCTTCGCAAAATGAATTGATACGAAGTCAGGCTATAGCCTTGTCTGATTCACCCATGGGACCATGGGTAATTCAACCTAAATTGGCTGTTGGGAATTTAAATTCAGAGGATCCAGCAATTTGGTATGATGCAACTAGAGAGCGATATTATGGAATATACCATGCCTTTGGATATATGGGTATGATAACATCGGAGGATGGCCTTAGTTGGGAAAAAGCAAAACATTATAAAGTACTTGATAAAGCCATACAAAAAGCAGACGGCACTGAAATATTAGCTGGGCGACTTGAACGACCATTTATTTATATGGAGGATGGTAAAGCAAAAGTTTTAACTGTAGCCGTACTTGAAAAAAATGGCAACTCATACTCACTTTTTATTCCACTGGATTAGGTCACACTGATCTGAATAAATGAGATTCAGATTACAATTAAGATATTAATATCATTTTAAAACCACTATGGCAAAAGCTATGGTGGTTTTTTTATGTTGTTTTACATAGATACTCAAAAAAATACGCTCGAATAAAACATCCTATAAATAGTCTATTTTTCTTAACAAACTGTATTGATAACCTTTAGGGATCATGCTTACGTCTAAATAATTTAGTCTCGTTATAAATTAATATGTAAAGCATACATTTAGTCAAACCAAACTAAGCATTTGTTAATTATTTCCCTATTTTCAGGCCTGATAAAGTCATTATTCACTAAATCCAATCAATGCTGATTATTGACAAGGACGAAACACACTGCTTAAAATATTTTCTTTTACAAAAACCCAAAAGTATACGCCTAATGAAAGTTCTACTCCAATTAAGTTGCACCCTTATGGTGTTATTATTCGCTTCTTGCTCAAATAATATTTCAAACGAAATGGTTGGTAATTGGAAGGTTACAGATTTAAAAGTAGATATGAAGAACGTACCCAAACCACTAATTCAGAATGCAAAGATATTGGCTCTTGCTACTAAATATGAATTTAAAAACAATGACACTTATTGCATGACTATTTCTAAAAATGCCTTAGAAAATGGAAGAAAACACAAAGGAACCTTGTCGGTAAGTACTCTAGGAAAACAAATTACTCTTAATACTGATACATTACTTTTTGAAGAGTATGGCAAATGGAAATTGATAGAAAAAAACAATTCTAATTCGGCTATTTTTAACTCTATAAGTATGAAAATTGAAAAGGTCTCCCCTAATCAAATCATTTTATCTGAAAAAGAACACAACGGTATGATGTATTATACTTTAAATCGTTTTAAGAATTAATTAGATTTTATCATCTGCTTAGTCATACTAAATAGTAACAAAGGCATTCATAAGCGTATCTTTTTTATAATCAAAAAATCAAGCTTAATCAAATAATAAAACATTGGAAGCATACTTTAAAGATATAAAGTTTAAATACAAATGGAGACCCTATCAAAAAAGAGTACTCCTTGATTTAGAAGAGCACCTTGATGATAATCATTTGCATATTATTGCCCCTCCCGGCTCAGGGAAAACGGTTCTAGGACTAGAAGTAGCAATACGATTAAATAAACCAACCTTAATCTTTGCCCCTACCATAGCCATACGTAACCAATGGGTTCAGAGATTTTGCGAGTTATTTTTACAAGTTAATAAACAACCTAACTGGATTTCTCGAGATATTAAAAAGCCTGAGTTTTTAACGATTGTTACTTATCAAGCACTCCATGCTACTTGCACAAACACAACAATTGATGAAGAAATTGAAGACGATGAAGACGAATTAGAAAAGAGGTCTAATCGAAAAGCTACGAGAATTATTGATACGAAAGAAATTGTTAAAGCCTTAAAAGCAAAAAATATTGGAACAATTGTAGTTGATGAGGCACATCATTTAAAAAACGAATGGTGGAAATCATTAAATGCAGTTAAAACTTCAATTAAACCAACTATTGTTGGCTTAACAGCAACTCCTCCATATGATGTGTCATATAAAGAATGGGAAAGGTATATAGACTTGAATGGGCCAGTTGATGCAGAAATATCCGTACCTGAACTTGTTGTTGAAAATGATCTTTGCCCGCACCAAGACTATGTTTTAATATCTGAACCTACCGAAGGGGAACACAATTTTATTTCGCAGCATAGAAAGAAAGCATTAATAGTTTTTAATGATATTATAAAAGACGAGAGCTTTATAAATGCTCTCATGTCTCATCCCATTTATGAAGCCCCTTTAGAAAACCTTGATTCGATTTACTCTAATCTAGAATATTACTCTGCCGTACTTATTTTTCTGAAAGCAGCAGGAAAGATTGTTAGCCAACAGCATGTGGAAATAATAGGAAACAAGAAATTTGAAATTCCTCCACTTAATTATGAATGGATTGAGATTCTCCTTTCATTCTACCTATTTGATAAAAATAACTATAGTGACTATTATGAGCACAAAGAAAGTCTTATTAATAAGCTTAAAAGAAATGGATTGATAGAAAAGAAAACAATTAGGTTTAGGCATAATAAAAAGATTAATAGCTCTCTTAGCAATTCTTTAAACAAGCTAAAAAGCATTGACAAAATAGTTGATCTCGAACATGATTGCCTAAATGACAAGTTACGGATGGTTATTTTAACGGATTATATTCGTAAAGACTTTTTAATAAATGAACCTGTAAATAACCTTGCCTTAAACAAAATCGGAGTTCTTCCTATTTTTGAGCAATTAAGACGAACAAATGATAGGAATCTAAAACTAGGAGTTCTAACCGGTTCTTTAATTATTATTCCTCAGAAATCTTTACCCGCTTTTGTTGAAGCTGCAAAGGCAGTAAACATAAATAGCTTCACTCACTCTTCGGTTCCTTATGATCAACAATATATAATTATAAACGCTAGTGAAAAGCTGAAGCATGACATTGTTCAGATCGTAACGCAAGTTTTCGAACAAGGTGAAATCGAGATTCTTATAGGCACGAAGTCTTTGCTAGGTGAAGGTTGGGATGCACCAACAATCAACTCCTTAATACTAGCAAGTTTTGTTGGGTCATACGTTCTCTCAAACCAAATGCGAGGTAGGGCCATCCGCTCTGATAGAAATAATCCTAACAAAACAAGTAACATATGGCATTTAGTCTGTGTAGATCGTTCTGACATGCATGGTGGAGATGATATTCAATTATTAAAACGACGTTTTAAATCATTTGTAGGTGTATCCAATGGAAATGATACAACAATTGAGAACGGCATAGAGAGACTCAATTTACCTGAGGAGCTTAATTCTTCGCACTTAAATGACTTTAATAAAAAGATGAAATTAAATGCAGGAGAAAGAGAATTATTAAAACAAAAATGGCAGGCTGCACTTGTAAATGGTGAATCGCTAACCGAAGAAATAAAAGTTCCATTCCCTGAGGATAAAAATTACAAACAAACAAAGAAACTATACTACGATAAAACTATCGCTAATATGTTTGCCGTATTAGGATCTAGTTTAATAGCCTTCTTAGATTGGATCTTAGAAATTTTTGGTAGGACTGCAAAGAATATCCACTCTCAGCAAGATTTATATAAAGTTCTTATGGTTATTGGCGCAATTGGTGTTTTATTTTTTAGCAGACAAACCTACTTAACTTTCAGGCTATTTATCAAATATCATGATATTTCAAAAGACATTCACCAAATAGGTGAAACACTATTGCAATCCCTCATAAAAATGAATATTATAAACACCGAACATTCCAAATTAGAAGTAGTGTCTTCTGTTAACGATTTTGGAGCCATATATTGTCACCTTGAGGGAGGAACAACATATGAGAAATCAACATTTATCAAAGCGCTACAAGAGATAATCTCTACCGTTGATAATCCACGGTATTTAATAATCAGAAAAAAACTATTTCTTAAGCTCATTTCTCAGAAAGATTATCACTCAGTGCCTGAATTTATTGGTCGAAATAAAAAAACAGCAGAGTACTTTGAAAAACAATGGAGAAAGCTTGTAGGCGCTTGTGAGTTAGTATACACAAGAACTATTGAAGGAAGAAAAATACTCTTGCAATCGCGCATTAATTCTTTATCATCAGAGTTTGAAGAAAAAACAGAACGAATTAGTAAATGGAGATAATATCTCTTTAGTAGAATATAATAATCAGAACCTAAATTATTATGGAAACAAAAATTAAAGAAAACATTGATAACCCAGAAAAGTTAGAACAAATATATAGGGGTGATAAAAAGAGCTTTCAACAAACATTCTTTGATATTTACCCTCAAATTGCAGATTCTGATATTGCTAATTTTTGGAAAGCTCGATTGGAATTTTCTAACTCAAATGAATCAAAGCCAGAAGTTAGAAAAATAGATGTTTTCTTTTTGGTTCTTATCTGCTTAAGTACTGGTTTCCTCGTTAAAATACCACACTTTTTCGATATTAATCTTCACAATTATTTCTTCTACGAAAAAAATGTTGGATTAATCATACTATTAGGATTATCAGCGTATTCATTCCTCACAAAAAATCAAGTTAATTACAAGCACCTTATCAATTCAATTGTAATATTTGGTATTTCTGCTATCTATATAAATGTATTGCCTTCAAATAAAGACAGTAATTCAATTGAATTAGCCTATTTACATTTGCCATTCCTATTATGGAGCATATATGGTTTGATTTACATTGATTTTGATACCAAAGACAAATCTAAAAGAATTGATTTCATAAAATACAATGGTGATATAGCTATTCTTTCGGCTATAATCCTAATTGCAGGTGGAGTTCTAACTGGCATAACACTGGGCTTATTTTCTGCCATTGATCTACAAATTGAGGACTTTTACTTTGAGTATATCGTTATTCTCGGATTAGTTTCTGCTCCAATTGTGGCCACTTATATTGTTAAAAGCTTCCCTACAGTAAGCAATAAAATTGCTCCAATAATAGCAAGTATTTTTAGTCCACTAATACTTATTACTTTGGTAATATACTTAATAAGTATTTTAATAACAGGTAAGGATCCCTATAACGACAGAGACTTTCTAATTGTTTTTAACATTATGCTCTTAGGGGTCATGGGAATAATTGTATTCACTATTTCTGAAACTTCAGGAAATAGGATACAAAAGTTTAACGAACTAACACTTCTTATGCTTTCCATAATAACCTTAATTATTAATCTGATAGCATTGTCAGCGATATTATACCGCCTAGGTGAATTTGGCTTTACCCCTAATAGAACTGCGGTTTTAGGTTCAAACCTTTTAATTTTTGGACATCTTATTTTAATTATGATTGATTTACATAGAGTGAATTTTAAAGGAAAAGATATTAACGAAGTTGAAATAACCATAGCCAAATATCTGCCAATATATACAGTCTGGACCATTCTAGTAACTTTTATTTTCCCATTTATATTTAATTTTAAATAATAGCACCCCTCCTATAATCTATTTATCAATTACAATCGTAATACTTTTTATTCTTTTATATTATGTGCCTTTCTTACTCTGGTTTGCAACAAGAGTATCAGGCATTCAAATATCGCTACTAGACTTAATAATGATGCGCATTAGAAAAGTACCCCCAGCAAAAATTGTAAAAGGTTTAATTGCTGCTAATAAAGGTGGTATCAAAGTTAGTAAGGAGGAATTAGAAACCATTTTCCTTGCAGGATGTAATATCGAAAATATTGTTCACGGAATGATTGCCGCCAAACAAAATGAATTAAAACTATCCTTCAAAAATGCGACAAAACTTGATTTAGAAGAAATTGACATTGTAGAAACCATAATGAATAAAACGGAAAACCAATCGGAATTTGAATAAATACAATTTGAATAATCTTCAGAAGCAACAGGTAGCCTTAAGGAAAAGCCTAAATAAATAAACATCCAATTCACTAAATAATCAACAAAATCACCATGGAACAAAACGAACAATTAGTAAAGGTTAGCAAATGGGTTAAACCCCGATTAAATAAATTAGAACTTTTTTTAGTGCCTGTATTTATACTGTTTTATTCATTAACAGAGTACATCAGTTCAGCATTCGAGATAATTATTGTAGCACCATTGGGTATTCTTGGCATCTTTTACTTTTTAAGTGCCTTCTACCCTAATGAGGATGCTAAATTTACCGAATTGGCTAAAGTAATTTCAAAAGTTTCTGCAATATCTTTAAGCGTTACAGCAATAGGAATAATTTACACTATTATGCATCTTCCCGGCTCAAAGAGTATGTTATTAGTTACAATTCCTTCGGTTACCATTGCATTAATCCTATTCATCTATTTAAAAAAAAGTGAACACTCAATAAAGTTATTTGATAACCGAATGTTATTGAGATT
Source organism: Saccharicrinis aurantiacus (assembly GCF_947489045.1). Lineage (NCBI taxonomy): Bacteria > Pseudomonadati > Bacteroidota > Bacteroidia > Marinilabiliales > Marinilabiliaceae > Saccharicrinis > Saccharicrinis aurantiacus. The sequence goes on along the minus strand of NZ_CANLCN010000003.1, from coordinate 100,979 downwards.
GGTAATCAGTTTATTGGTCAGTATATTTTTAGTTTTTATTGTATAAAAAATAACAGCACTTACAATTATAAACAATAACTCATGAATTGGATACTATTAATAATTGCCGGCCTGTTTGAAGTAGCCTTTGCTGCCTGTTTGGGTAAAGCTAAAGAAGCTACTGAGATTCAAGCTACATACTGGTATCTTGGATTCTTACTTTGCTTAGCCGTAAGCATGTTTCTTTTGGTTAAGGTAACACAACAATTGCCCATTGGAACTGCCTATGCCGTTTGGACAGGCATTGGAGCCGTAGGCACCGTGTTGGTTGGAATCCTTGTATTTAAAGAACCTGCTACCTTTTGTCGCATATTCTTTATTAGCACATTAATTATCTCAATCATTGGACATAAAGTAGTTTCACACTAAACCAACTAATACTATAAATACACTCATATGAATACAAACCTCAATCATCGACCAGCAATTTTAATAGGATGTTTATTATGGATTGCTTCATTTTATGGCGAGCTCTATAACTATCAACCCTATTCTACTATTGGGCTTATTAGCGCTCCAATAATCACCTTATTTGGCATCTTTCATTGGTTTAAATACTATAAAGCTACACGAGGACATTATCCAAAGTTTTTAAAAATAGCCAAGGAGCTAAATAGGAAAATGAGAAAAAATCCTTTTACAGGAATAAGTTTTATGTTTAAGCACTTATTAAAAACCTGGACTTTTGCAATTATTGGTTGGATGGGTATGGTTTTAATGGGCTTTCTAATTTTTGAAAATTCAAACGCTTTTAAAACCGCCAAACACTATTGCGAGAATAATACTGTTATAAAGGAGCAGACCGGCAATATTTCTTATTATGGGATACTCGTTAGCGGTGGTATAACAAATTCAGGAGAAACAGGCGAATCGGATTTACTCTTTACCATCGTTGCCGAAAATGGGAACTTTAAAGCCAATGTAAACTTGCTAAAAACAAACAATAATTGGGAAGTTTTAAATTGTTCAATTGATAAATAAAAGGATCACAATTGATGCTAGCTAGTCTTTTTATTCCCTAGCATCAATACTAATTTCCATTGTATTATTAAGAAATTTCATAAAAACACCTGACCAACCCACACCCATAATCAACTGAATTAAGAATACTTACACCGAACACATTCTTTTTATTTGAAGAGAAATTAGTTCTGTAATTTTTTTAATACATTTAAATCAAATAAAAGTATATATTTGCGGGCTTTTTTCTTGAAACCAACTTAAATCAAAATAAAAGATTGGTTAATAGATAATTGCAAAGCGTTCTTAACACAGTGAGTATTTTTGAGTTTTGGCCCTAATGAGAGTCATTACATTTTTTAAACAATTAGTTTTTGTCATAAAAAAATGAACAAAGTATTGGTTATTGGTGCCGGAGGCGTAAGTAATGTAGTAGTACATAAATGCGCAGCAGTTCCGGAAGTTTTTGGTGAGATTGTATTAGCATCTCGTACCAAAAGTAAATGCGATAAAATCGCAGCAGACGTTAAACAGCGTTTGAACCGTGAAATTATTACCGAAGCATTAGATGCTGATAAGGTAGAAGAAACGGTTGCTCTAATCAAAAAGCACCAGCCTAAGTTGGTGATTAATGTGGCCCTGCCCTATCAGGATTTGGCCATAATGGATGCATGTCTGGAAACAGGTGTCGATTATCTTGACACGGCCAACTACGAGCCTAAAGATGAGGCTAAATTTGAGTACAAATGGCAGTGGGCTTATCAGGAGAAATACAAAGATGCTGGTTTAATGGCTCTGCTTGGTTCTGGTTTCGACCCAGGTGTTACCAATATGTTTTGTGCTTATGCGCAAAAGCATTTATTCGATGAGATTCATCAAATAGACATTGTGGACTGCAATGGCGGTGACCATGGACAAGCATTTGCTACCAATTTCAATCCTGAAATTAACATTCGCGAAATTACAGCCAACGGGCGCTATTGGGATCAAGGCGAATGGCATACAACTGCCCCATTATCTGTAAAACAAGATTTTGAATTTCCAGGTGTTGGTACACGTAAAATGTACTTGATGTATCACGAGGAAATGGAATCGCTATGCCTAAATATTAAAGGCCTGAAGCGCATCCGCTTTTGGATGACCTTTGGCGAAGAGTATTTAACGCACTTGCGTGTGATTCAAAATTTAGGTTTAGATCGTATCGACGAGGTAGATTATAAGGGTCAGAAGGTAGTGCCGCTTGAGTTTCTGAAACGTCTGTTGCCTGATCCTGGCTCTTTGGCTGAGAATTACACTGGTAAAACATCCATTGGTTGTGTTATTGAGGGTATTAAAGACAGCAAAAAGTCGCGTAAATTTATTTATAACATTTGCGACCATGCCGAAACCTATAAGGAAGTAGGTTCGCAGGCTGTTTCTTACACCACAGGTGTTCCTGCCATGATTGGCGCCAAAATGATATTGACTGGCAAATGGAAGCAAGCTGGTGTGTACAATATGGAGCAATTAAATCCGGATCCTTTTATGGACGATTTAAATGCTTATGGTTTACCTTGGCAGGTTGAAGAATGGAACAGTTCGGTGGAGTAAAGCTTTCGGAGCAGCAGCTAAATGAGTTAAAAACACCGTGTTATATTGTTAACGAAAGTAAGCTTGAGGAGAACCTCAAGCTGCTTAAATATGTGCAAGATAACACGGGTGCTAAAATCCTTTTGGCCTTTAAAGGTTTTGCTATGTGGAGCATGGCAAAGCTTATTCGTAAATATTTACCCGGTACTTCAGCTAGTTCGGTTAGCGAGGCTATGCTTGGTCGTAATGAGTTTGGCGGCGAGTTGCATTGCTATGCCCCTGCCTATTCTCAGGCTGATATGGATGCGCATGTAAAATTAGCCAATCATATTGTGTTCAATTCGCTTGGGCAGTGGAACAGATTCAAGGAACAGTTAAAGCAGCATCCGCATATTCAAACGGCCATTAGAGTGAATCCGGAGCATTCAGAAACCGATACGGCTATTTACGATCCTAGTGGTCCCAACAGTCGTTTAGGCACTACGCTTGATAACTTCAAGGCTGGCTTAGATGATTTTGAGGGCATCACAGGTTTGCATTTTCATAACCTATGCGAACTGAATGCCGATGCGCTTGAGCGTACCCTTGCGGTGGTTGAAGAGAAGTTTGGTTTTTATTTTGATAAGCTAGAGTGGATTAACTTTGGTGGTGGGCATCATATTACCCGCCCCGATTACGATGTTGAAAGGCTCATCCGAATTATAAACAATTTTAAGCATAAGTATAAGCTGAAGATTTATTTAGAACCTGGCGAGGCTATTGCTTTAAATACCGGCGTATTGGTGTCTTCGGTTTTAGATGTGTTCAATAATGGAATGAATTTAGCGATTCTGGACACATCGGCCACAGCCCATATGCCGGATGTTTTGGAGATGCCTTACCGTCCGTTTATCGAAAATGGCGATGAGCCCAATGTAAAAGCACACACCTACCGTTTGGGCGGTGTAACTTGTTTGGCGGGCGATGTAATTGGCGATTATAGTTTTGATGCGCCATTAGGCATTGGAGATAAACTTTTGTTTGGCGATATGGCCCATTATACCATGGTTAAAAACACCACGTTTAATGGCGTTCGCTTGCCTAATATTTACAAATTTAATTCGGATATGGGGCAACTTACACTCGTTAAAGAGTTTGGTTATCACGATTACAAATCACGCTTAAGTTAAGATGATGAACATAGATTTTTCGAAACACTTTTGTGGCGAAGATGGCTATTGCCTCGATTACAACAAGGCTGAAATGGTTATTCTTCCTGTTCCCTACGATGGCACAAGTACCTGGATAAAGGGATCAGACAAAGGCCCTGAAGCCATTATTGAGGCCTCAGGAACCTTGGAGATGTATGATATCGAAACCGAATTGGACGTGAGCAAAAAAGGTATTTATACCCTAGCCGCTGTGGATGAAAAAGCCAGTCCGGAAGCCATGGTTTTGGCCGTTGAAAAAGCCGTTAACGAGCAGTTTAAAAACAATAAGTTTACGGTATTAATTGGTGGCGAGCACTCGGTAAGCATTGGCGCTTTTAAGGCTTATGCACAAAGGTATAAAGACCTTAGTATACTGCAGTTAGATGCGCATGCTGATTTGCGCCCAAAGTACGAGGGTTCTGAAAATAACCATGCCTGTGCTATGTATCAGGCACGCGAAGTGGCACCCATTGTACAGGTGGGCATCCGCAGCATGTGCGAGGAAGAAAAGGCTTTTGTTAATGCCGACACCATGTTTTTCAGACATCAGATTAGAAAGCAGAAAACATGGAAAAAGGAGGTGCTGAAGCAGCTCAATAAAAACGTTTATCTCACCATTGATTTAGATGTGTTTGACACCTCTATTATGCCCTCTACAGGTACGCCTGAACCGGATGGATTATTGTTTAATGATGTGATTGACCTTATAGAAACAGTGGCATCCAAGGTAAACATTGTAGGATTTGATGTGGTAGAATTATGCCCTAACAAAGCCAATAAAGCACCCGACTATTTGGCTGCAAAGTTGATTTATCGCATCCTAAGTATTATTTATAAAAGCAAGCAATAACAGCTACTACGGTAGGTTTTAGTATAAGAATAAAATGAGAAAGTGGAGCATTGACGATTCTGTTGAACTTTACAACATTAAAGGCTGGGGAATTAATTATTTCTCAATTAACGATAAAGGAAATGTAACCGTTGCACCTAAAAAAGATGGTAACAGCATCGATTTAAAGGAAGTGATTGATGAACTTCAGGTGCGTGATATAAACACGCCTGTTTTACTACGTTTTCCGGATATATTGGATAATCGAATCCTAAAAATGAACGACTGCTTCAGGAAAGCAAGTGCTGAATATGATTTCAAGGGTGAAAGCTTTGTGGTGTATCCCATTAAGGTAAATCAGACTCAGCCTGTGGTTGATGAAATTGTAAGTCATGGTAAAAAGTTCAACATTGGTTTAGAGGCAGGTTCAAAGCCTGAATTGCATGCTGTTATTGCATCAAGCACCAATAACGATTCGTTGATTATTTGCAATGGCTACAAGGATGAAGATTACATTGAGTTGGCCTTGTTGGCGCAAAAAATGGGCCGTCGTATATTTTTGGTAGTTGAAAAGCTCAACGAACTTAAAATGATTACTACCATTGCTGAGCGCTTAAACATTACACCACACCTTGGAATCCGTGTTAAACTGGCCAGCTCGGGTAGCGGCAAGTGGGAAAGTTCGGGTGGCGATGTAAGTAAGTTTGGTTTAACATCGAGCGACTTAATTGAGGCCATGGATTATCTTGAATCCATTAATATGAAGGACAGCTTAAAGCTCATCCATTTTCATATTGGTAGTCAGGTAACCAATATTCGCCGCATTAAAATTGCCCTTCGCGAGGCATCACAATTTTATGCTCAATTTCATAAATCGGGCTTTAAAGTTGAGTTTGTTGATATAGGCGGTGGTTTGGGCATTGATTACGATGGAACCAAATCGGCCAATAGCGAAAGCAGTGTAAACTATAGTATTCAGGAGTATGTGAACGATGCTATTTCGTGCATGGTAGATGTGTCGGATAAAAATGAACTACCACACCCTAACATCATTACAGAATCGGGCCGCTCATTAACGGCGCACCATTCGGTATTGGTATTTGAAGTGTTAGAATCGTCGTGTGCCCCGCTTTGGAAAAACGAAGTGGAGCTAAGCGAAAACGACCACGATTTGGTTAAAGAGCTGTATAACTCGCGGGAATGCCTAAATCAATCTAAAATGTTAGAGGTTTGGCACGATGCGCAACTCATCCGCGAAGAAGCCCTAGATCGTTTTAGCTTGGGTTTGTTAGATATTAAAACACGTGCACAAATTGAGCGTTTGTTTTGGAGCATTGCGCGCGATATTTACAAAATAGCATCAAACCTAAAGCATGTGCCGGATGAATTGAATGCTTTATCGAAACTATTATCGGAAAAATACTTTTGCAATTTCTCCTTGTTTCAGTCTTTACCCGACTCATGGGCCATTGATCAGATATTCCCGATAATTCCGATTCATCGCCATAACGAAAGGCCTGATGTGGAAGCTACCATACAGGATATTACATGCGATTCGGATGGTAAGATTGAGAATTTTATTGCTACTAAAAATATTAGCTACAATTTACCGGTTCATCGGCTTAAAGCCAACGACTCGTACTACATAGGCGTATTTTTAGTGGGTGCGTATCAAGAGATACTTGGCGATTTGCACAACCTGTTTGGCGATACTAATGCAGTGCATTTATCAGCCACTAAAGAGGGCTACTCTATTGATAAAATAATAGATGGCGAAACCGTTGCTGATGTTTTGGAATACGTACAGTACAACCCTAAAAAACTGGTACGTACGGTTGAGGCATGGGTAACTGCATCGGTTAAGCAAGGTAAAATTTCGCCCAAGGAAGGGAAAGAGTTTTTATCGAACTACCGATCGGGCTTATACGGCTATACCTATTTAGAGAAATAATATTTAAATTGCTTGAATATCATCCATAAATGCTAAAGAAATGACTGAAAACAAAATAGTAGTAGGTAGTGAAGAGTGGTGCGGTTTACCCCAAATTAATATTCCGGCTATTAAAGCGCGTGTAGATTCGGGTGCAAAAACCTCGGCGCTACATGCCGTAAACATTACCCCATTTAAGAAAAATGGTAACCCTTGGGTGAGTTTTGAAGTGCACCCTTTGCAAAACGATGGTAAAACCACTATACATTGCGAAGCGCCTGTTTACGATAAACGCAGAGTTAAAAGTTCGAGCGGACAAAGCGAAAGGCGTTTTGTAATTAAAACGTCTATTTCAATAGCTGAGGATACTTGGGAGGTTGAGGTTACTTTAACCAATCGGGACTCTATGGGCTATCGCATGCTTTTGGGCAGACAAGCCATGAGTGGCAAAATGTTGGTTGACCCAGAATCATCGTTATTATTGGGCGACTTAACACCTGATGTACTTGAAACCTACTACAGCACCAATATTATTAAGCCTACGGGTTTAAAAATTGGTTTATTGGCCTCTAATCCTGATTTATATAGTAATCGGCGTATTATTGAGGCAGGCCAAGAGCGCGGTCACGACGTGGAGTTTTTGAGCATTAAAGACTGTTATATTAAGCTTGATGGTAAAAACCCAGAGATGCACTACCGTGGTGGTCGTATTTTATCGGGTTTTGATGCCATTATACCTCGCATACGCCCCAGTGCCACTTTTTACGGAACAGCACTTACGCGTCATTTTGAAGCAATGGGGGTTTACACGCTTAACTCTGCATCGGCAATTACGCAGTCAAGAGACAAGCTGTACTCTTTACAGCTACTTATTAACAGCGGCTTACCAATTCCCACTACAGGCTTTGCCAACTCACCACTTGATACCGATGAGTTGATTAAAATGGTGGGTGGTGCCCCTTTAATTGTAAAACTATTGGAGGGTACACAAGGTAAAGGCGTGGTTTTGGCCGAAACCAAAAAAGCTGCAGAAAGCTTAATTAATGCTTTCAAAAGCCTGAGAGCAAACATATTGGTGCAAGAATTCATTAAAGAAGCCAATGGTAAAGACATTAGATGCTTTGTGGTGAACGGAAAAGTAGTTGAAAGCATTATGCGCACCGCAGCTCCTGGTGAGTTTAGAGCTAATATACATATGGGTGGCTCGGCTGCCATAACTAAAATTACCCCTGAAGAACGACGCATTGCTATTTTAGCTACCAAAACCATGGGACTAAAAGTTGCGGGTGTTGATATTATTCGGGGTCAGAATAGTCCGCTATTGCTTGAGGTAAACTCATCACCCGGTCTCGAAGGCATTGAAGGAGCATCGAACAAAGATATTGCAGGAAAAATGATTGAAGCCATTGAAAGAGACTTGAAATTTAAAAGGCCATAGTTTAGCGCAATAGCAGCGCTTTTTAGTGAAGTGTTAGTTCGTTGGTTTGAAGTCATAAACAACTTCTATTACTAATTCAAATCAAGGGATAAAATAAGTAAAAACACAGAGACACGAAGACGCAGAGTGTGATTATATATATTCAAACAGTTAGCTTAGATTTGAATCATGTAATCAGCAAATTAAATTAATAACTCTGTGCCTCAGTGTCTTTGTGTTCATTTTCTACTAATTCAAATCAAGGGATGAAATAAGTAAAACACAGAGACACGAAGACGCAGAGTGTGATTATATATTAAAACAGATTCATGGAAAAACTGGACGATAGTAATATAAAGCACTACACCACAACAATGTATATATTTAATAGCGCCATCCCCCACTCGTTATAGCGCCAAAGTAACAATATATAGATTCAGCATAGCGTTTCGCTATCTCTTATTTACCAAGCTGATAGTCCAATAATTTCACCATTAGGACCTACAAAAAAGGTATACTTATCGCGAACATAATTTTCGTTTTCCAACGTGTAACCTTCTTCTTTCAGCTTATCTCCTATTGGTCCAATATCATTCACCTGAAGCATAAAGTGGTTATGGTTGGTATTTCCAACAGGGCCAATGGTATGTAAATATTCTGGAGCTGTAAGTGATAATGTTATTGTAAGGTCATTTGCCTTTAGCTTCATTGCCAACATCCCCTCAATTCCTTTGCCTTTAAATACATCAGCATCGTCTAATTTAAAACCTAAAATCTCACGATAAAGTTTTAAGGTTTTTTCAAGTTCTAATACATGTACACAAATATTCTTTAATCCAATAACCCGTGCTTGTTCTTTACTAGTATCGTTTGCAACAGCTTGCTCTGAATTTTGTGCTGAAATAAAAACGGTACTTACTACTACAAAAACTAAAAGGCATAAAAACCTATATGAAAAATTAAATTTACAAGTATTCCCTTTTCTTTTTGTTTCAATTTTGCTTTTCATAATTAGCGATAAATGGTTGTTATTTAATAGAAATTGTAATTTACATAAACTTATAATAATATTCCGGATTATATAAAATATATGAAAAATAGATTGTATTTTCGATGGATTTCTATCTCAATCAATTCGGAATGTTTTACAGTAAAAACACAACTTGGATCAAGTTTAATTATATTCAAATGAAGTTTATCTATTTTTCAATTATCATAACGCTAATATTAACATCATGTAATAATGTTGCAGAGAATCAGCATTCTAATAGGAGCAGCAAGTACGAATGGAAAAACTTAGTTGACCAAAACCTTACGGAATGGGATGTTTATTTAAGTTATAAAATTCAACCTGGTTACAATGGAGCACAGCCTAAAGATGAGCAAGGAAACCTTATTGAGCCCATTGGATTAAACAATTCTTCTTATAATGTATTTTCTACTATTCAGGAAGGTGATAACTTAATAGTAAAAAATTCGGGTGAGTATTATGGATGTTTGGTAACAAAACAAGAGTATGAAAATTACCACTTCCAACTAAAATATAAATGGGGAAATAAAAAATGGGCTTACAGGGAGAATTTATTAAAAGACTCTGGTATTCTATACCATTCAATAGGACCAATTGGTGTTGATTATTGGAGATCATGGATGCTGTCACAAGAATTTCAGATTATGGAAGGACATACTGGAGACTTTTGGAGCCAGATAACATCAGCAATTGATATTAGGGCATATAAACCAGAAGGAAATATAAACCCTATGGCTCACTCTTCTCAAGACTTCCTACCAATAGGTTTTCAAAGTCCTTATAAAAACTACTGTTTACGAAGTGGAAATTATGAAAAAGAACACGATGAATGGAATACGCTGGATTTATATTGTTTTGAAGATAAGAGTTTACATGTTGTGAATGGAAATGTTGTTATGATTTTAAAAAACTCAAGATATACTGATGAGCAGGCCAACATAAAGCCCTTAACAAGGGGTAAAATTCAGTTACAAAGTGAAGCTGCAGAGATATTTTTTAAAGACATTAAAATTCGAGAAATTGATTCGCTAAGTAGTTCCCAGCGTGCACTTTTCTAAATCTTTATTAATTAGTGCAACTAATTATGGTAATTATATTCCCAAGGGATAAAAAAGCCATAATTCCGATGTTTGTATTTTCGGTAATACTAGGAGCAGGAATTGGAATTGCAGGAGCAAAATTTATAGCATAAACGAACGAACCTAATTTTTAAAAAATGGATATAAAATTTCATTCAACTGTAATAATGACCCATAATTTCGATAAGATGAAAGCATTTTATCAGGAAATATTACAACAAGAAATTGATGTTGATTTTGGAAACTGCATCGGATTTAAGAATGGTATCTCTTTATGGAAACTTTCAGAGGATTATACAATTGCCAAAAAGCTTGGTAAAACTTACCATCCATCGGGAAATAAAAATCTGGAAATATGTTTTGATACGGATGATTATGAAGCCGTTATTACCAAATTAAAAAAACACGATTTGATATACTTACACGAGACTATTGAGGAATCGTGGGGGCAGAAAACAATTCGGTTTTATGATCCTGAAAACAATTTGATTGAGATTGGAGAAACCATTCCGTGTTTTGTAAAACGTTTCTACCATGAAGGAATGAGCGTTAATCAAGTCTCTGAACGAACATCTGTACCTATTGAAATGGTAAAAGAAATATGCCTAACAGAATGAGGTATAATGCAAGGCTGCCGCAAGAGTCCTCTCTTGTGGTAAACACTGATAAAAGAAACACCAACTCCCGCTGCATGGGGCTGCGGGAATTCTTTTTTCAGCTCACTCCTACTTTAAAAGGGGATAATAATTTATCAATCGGCTTCATCTAGCCAAAGATTATAGGTAATAATTAAGTAGTCACAAATAATAAATATTTAAAACGATGATAATTTTAGTAGCAATTGTAAGTTTTATTTTAATCATATTAGTTACAATTTACAACAACCTTATTAGGCGAAAAAACGAGGTAGCCAATGCGTTTGGGTCAGTTGATGTAATGTTAAAAAAGAGATACGACTTAATACCAAATCTTGTAGAAGTTACAAAAGAGTATATGAAGCATGAAAAAGGTGTTTTTGCTGAAATAACAAGACTTCGCACACAGGTTATTAGCGAAGGAAGTGTAACTGAAGATGTCACAATCCATAATAATCTTCAAAGTAAAATGAATGGATTATTAATGAATGTAGAAAACTATCCTCAATTAAAAGCAGATTCTACTTTTCTTGCGCTTCAGGCAAATTGGACTTCCTCAGAAGAACAAATTTCGGCTGCACGAAGGTATTATAATACCGCTGTAACATCATACAATAATGCAATTCAAGTGTTCCCCTCTAATATTATTGCAGGCTTACTAGGTTTCAACGAAAAAAAGGTTTTTGAGGCCGAGGAAATTGAACGCGATAATATTAAAGCGTCAGATTTATTTAAAGCTTAAATAATGGAATTTTCAAATAAAGATTTCGATACTTTTTTTGCTAAAATATATCCTGTTCTCGAAGAGGTTGAAATTGTACGTGAAAAATGGCTTAATGAAATGCAGATCCTTTTTAAATGGTTTGTTGCATTTCTTGTTTCTGTACCAATTTTTTATTTTTTAATTCCTATCGAATTTACTATACTCCAACTAATTATAACTGCACTAACTTTTTATGGTCTGATTAATGGAAAAAGACAAAAGGCATTTAAGGAATTAACACCAATATTCAAAAATAAAGTAATTACAGAGCTCCTATTATATTTTTATGAAGATGTAAGATACTTACCTCGCCAAAGGATGAGTCCTGTTGTTTTAACCAATAGCCTTTTATTAGGAGGGAAAGTAAAGAGAACAACAGGTGATGATTATACCGAGTGCAGAATAGGTAATACACATATACACTTCTCAGAAGTTCAAGCATGGGGTATATATGATATTTTTTTTACCGGTATTTTTATCGCAGTACGATTCAATAAAACATTTACTTCTAAAACTGTTATAATGCCTCGTTCTAATGTTTCTTTATATACTAAGGTAAAAATTGGCATTCATAACGAAATGAATATTAAGCTTGAAGATATTGAGTTTCGCAAAGAGTTTACCGTAGTCGGTGAAGATCAGGTAGAATCGAGATATAAACTAACACCTAGTTTAATGCACAGAATGCTCGAATACAAAAAGAAGGTGAATAAAAAAGTTGCCTTTTCTTTAATAGATAACTGGCTGTATGTTGCAATACCTAATAATGTTAATTTGTTTGAAGTAAATTTACTGAAGCCCATTACTAGTAAAGAGTTTATGAAAACTCATTTTGATTATTTTGAACTTCTTACTGGTTTGGTTAATGATTTAGACTTAAATACAAAAATTTGGAAATAGAATACCGCTGCCGCAAGAATCCCTTCTTGTGACAAACCAAAACATATAACAATTCCCGCAGTGTTGACTGCGGGAATTGTTTTTTCACCTCACAAGCAAAATCCTGTACCTTCTAATTCTTAATATATATTTCCTTAAGCTTAAAATATATTAGCTCCTCCTCCGCAAATATTATCTCAAGTTCAAAATACACTTCCTCCTCTTCCGCATACAGAAACTCCTACTTAAAATACATCATCTTGTCTTCCGTATACATTTTCTCTTATTCCGCATACAAAAACTCTTACTCAAAATACATAATCTGGTCTTCCGTATATATTTTCTCCTGTTCAATATATATTTTCTCTTCTTCCGTATACATTTTCTCATTTTTACCGGGTACATTAAAGCCAGGCTAAGCCATTATAAGATGTTGTTTACATGCATATTACAAATACTATCTTATTGCAGATTAATTAAATAATAGTATATTTAATATATTAGTTATAAGTGCCCAATAAATAGTACTGCTCAAACTCTGTTAAAAATGAGAAGAGCAGTTTTTTATTAAAAAAAACCAAATAATCATGAATGACATTAAAATCTTTAAATTTTCAATTGCAGAACTGTGCCAACGAAGCGATAAATTATCATTATCCTTTAACCGCGACCAAAATGAATTTTTAAATTATGGCTACGATGCTAGTACAATAGAAACCTTACAAACAAGGACAGAAGTACTTAAACAATTTCCCTCTGATGCTTATTACGAAGGAAATCAGAAGCTAGCCACCGATGCTAAAAACAATTCCCGAACTACTTTAGAAGCTAATATTATTGATTTACGCAATAGAGTTAAATTTGTATATGGCATCAAGTCTGTTGATTACGGTATATTTCAGTTTGGCAAAATAGGCGATAGTACAGATAGTGAATTGGTTCAGATTGCTTTACACGTTTGCCAAGTAGCTGAGCCTCGCCTTGATAAATTGGCTGAACGCAAGGTGACGGCAGAAACCATAGACGAAATTAAGGCAAACAGAACAGAGTTAGACGACCTAATTGATGCACAGGCAATAGCCATTACCGAACGTAAAGAAAAGACCCTGGAACGCATTAAATTAGCGAACGAATTATACAAACAAATTAGTGAGCTTAGCGATGTAGGCAAACTAGTTTGGAAAGGCAAAAACGAAGCTTTTTATAACGATTATGTTATTTATGGAAGCACTAAATCAATGATTGAAGAAAGTGAAATAGTAGAAACAGAATAACTTATTTTTTAACACCGCACTTATAACAAAGCCCCATCTCCATTCATTCGGATTTGGGGCTTTTTTATTTTCAACACGCCTGAGATCGCCACGTGCCAAACGATAATGCAATAACGTGTATACAACTTGCAAAGTCATTAATAAGCGCCTCGTCATTGCGACGAAGGAAGCAATCTCAAGGCAAGCCGTAAAGCTCTTGATACTTGTGTCTTGATACTTGATACTTGATACTTGATACTTGATACTTGATACTTGATACTTCTCATAACCACCTTGAGATCGCCGCGTGCCTCGCGATGACGCAATAGCGTGGGCAAGCTGTAATTACTATTAATAATTATTAAGCGCCTTAACCAAATGCTTTTAATTTTGTTGTTATTGAAGCAGTAAGATAAAAGCATATGCAAGACGAAAAGAAAAATAAAATCACCAAATCGGGCTTATCAAAAGTCTTTAAACTATATAAATACATTAGTCCGTATCGCCGCGAATATTTCTTAGGCTTATTCTTCCTTTTGGTATCTAGCCTAGCCAACCTTACCTTTCCTAAACTATTGGGCGATTTGGTAAACGCCGGATCAGGCGAGGACTCGTGGGCCAACCTAAATCAAATTGCTTTGGTATTGGGTATTGTATTGTTGGTGCAGGCCACCTTCTCCTATTTCAGAATTATTTTATTCAACAATGTAACCGAGAAAAGTTTAGCCCTGCTAAGGCGCGATACCTTTAACCACCTTATAAAACTACCCATCACCTTTTTTGAGAAACACCGTGTGGGTGAATTAAACAGCAGAATATCGGCCGATATTTCATTATTACAAGAAACCTTAACCACTACATTAGCTGAGCTTATTCGCCAATTAATCATTATTATCGGAGGCGTTACCTTACTTGCTTTTACCTCGGTAAAGCTCACCCTTTTTATGCTAATTATTTTGCCACCGACTATGATTGTAGCCCGTTTCTTTGGCAAGTTTATTCGTAAATTCTCTAAGGATGTGCAAAAAAACGTAGCCGATTCTAACACTATAGTCGAAGAAACCCTACAAGGCATACAGAGCGTGAAATCGTTTACCAACGAGGCTTACGAAATAGATAGATATTTTTCGCGTACCGAAGATATTAAGCTGTTGGGGATGAAAAGCGGAAAATACCGCGCTATGTTTTCGTCGTTCATCATCTTCGGAATGTTTGGAGCTATTGTTGCCGTTATATGGCGTGGATCTTTGATGCTATCAACGGGAGGCATTAATTCGGGACAACTTTTTTCCTTTGTAATCTACTCGGTATATGTGGGTGGAACCATTGGTGGACTTGCCGCTGTTTTTGCTAATATTCAAAAATTTATTGGTGCCACCGAAACGCTTTTCGAACTGCACGAAGAGGATGAAGAAGAAATTATTACCCTGAATGAAATTTCAGAAGAAAATCAGATTCAAGGACAACTTGAGTTGGTAAACCTTTCGTTTGCCTACCCTTCACGTCCCGAAACAAAGGTATTGAAGAACATCAACCTTACCATAAATAAAAACCAGACCATAGCTATTGTGGGTGGCAGCGGTGCCGGAAAATCAACCCTTGCCGCGTTATTATTACAAATGCACGAAACTAATGAGGGCGCCATTTTATTTGACCAAAGACCCAATAACGAGTTTAATGTTTCGGCCCTGCGTAAGCAAATTGCCTTGGTGCCCCAAGATGTATTTTTATTTGGCGGCACCATACGCGAAAACATTGCCTACGGACGCCCCAATGCCAGTGATGCAGATATACTAGCTGCCGCCAAAAACGCCAATGCATTAGAGTTTATTGAGCGCTTTGAAGAAGGATTTGAAACACTTGTGGGTGAGCGTGGCACTCAGCTATCGGGTGGACAAAGGCAGCGTATTGCCATTGCCCGAGCCATTTTAAAAGACCCGAAGATACTCATCCTCGATGAAGCGACTTCATCACTTGATTCTGCTTCTGAAAAACTGGTGCAAGAAGCCCTAGATACACTGATGAAAGGACGAACTTCGCTCATTATTGCCCACCGCCTTTCTACCATCCGCAAAGCCGATACCATTGTGGTGCTTGAGCATGGCGAAATTACCGAAAGAGGAACACACGATGAGTTGATGAAAAACCCCAATGGCACCTACCGTAAATTAAGCGAGTTGCAGTTTTCGGTTTAGTTTAAATCAGGGATAAGGGTTAAGGGTTAAGTTATAAATGATAAACGCTTTGCTTCTCGCTTATAACTTAACACTAATCATTTATACTTAAAGAAGCTCCTCGTCATTGGTACGAAGGAAGCAATCTCAAGGCAAGCCGTAAATCTCTTGATACATGTGCCTTAATCCTTGCTACAAACCATAATCACCTTGAGATCGCCGCGTGCCTCGCGATGACGCAATAACGCGTTGGCAACTTGAAAAATCATTAACAACTATCAATTAAATAACGCCTCGTCATTGCGACGAAGGAAGCAATCTCAAGGCAAGCTATTAAACTCTTGATACATGTGCCTTGATACTTGATACCTCTCATAACCTCCTTGAGATCGCCGCGTGCCTCGCGATGACGCAATAACGCGTTGGCAAACCACAAAGACACAAAGAACGCTTAGAAAAACCTCAGTGTACTTTGCGTCTCTGTGTTAAAACTACATAAATACAAGCCGTAAAACTCTTGATACTTATGTCTTGATACTTGATACTATCCCTCTCTATTTAACACTTACTTTAAGCTTTTTCTTATTATCAAAGGCTAAAATGTAGTTCCCTTTTTTCCAACCTTGGGTACTTATTTTTAGCTGTTGCTGATTGGGTTTTACCTTAACCTTAGTTTGCAGACTTCCATCCACGGCATAAACTTTTAACATATTCACGCCAGTTAGTCCATTAAATTTCACATTCAATACCCCTTTATTTGGGTTCGGATATACACTAGGTCCCTTGGCTTTCTTTATCTGCTTTGCTGAAGAAGTGTTGCATTTAATACCATCCACATCAGGATACACTATCATTTTAGAGCCCAAATGCGTACCACTGATATCAGCAGCATCAGGTAATTCAAGTTGAATTGTATAACATCCTTGCTTGCTGCCATCACAACCATTATTGGCATCGGCATTATTTCGCACAACTGCAAGTGAATAACCATTGGTACTCTCGCCATCTAGGTTATCGTATTTGTTTGCATAAAGCTCATTTTGTAAATCGCAGCTATACAAAGTAAAATCCTTTGTTTTAACCTGGGCTCCTTTTCCTCCACTCACCTCAGTAATGGCATCTACAATGGAGTTACTACTAAAAGTACCCAAGTTATCTACCCCACCTTTTTTATCGTAAAACCCTGCAGCTACTTGCACTGCATTTGTTGAGTGGATGGCTTTAATGCCACTTACATCAATTACGCCCTGCTCTGCCCTATGTGGCGAAAGACACAAAGCAGCATCTCCCTTGCGCACCACAATATTACGACCAACAACCTGATCAATTGTAGCCTCTTTACTCACTAGCGCACGGGTAAAACCCGATTCGATACGCAAAGTAATACCGCCCTCACCATCTAAATTTTTGAACAGGATGCGCTTACCGGCTCTAATTTGAACTACACCATATCCCACATGATTTTTATACGACACCACATCTTTAATGAGGCCTTGAGCAGGTATATCGCCTTCTACTCTACTTTGATCTTTACGCAGATTACACTCAATGTTAGAGTATACTGAGTAGCAATCAGAAAACGCAATACCCGATACCTTAAAATTATAGGCAGAGAGAACATCCATAAATTTTACACGAGAATCTTTATCACCAGTAAATTCCACTTTAAAGAAACTTTGTGAATCTGTATTGTCCTCATCCATATTTGTAAAAGCCACATTCTCCACATTAGAGTTTCCACCAAACTGAAACATTATAATGTTGCGGGGTGCATTACCCCCATACCAAGGTCGGAAAGTAACCTCTGAATTCACTTTAATATGTACATTACTCAATACCTGCACTCCTCTAACATAAATGTAAGATGCATTTTGTGGCTTATTAATTTGCAGGTAACCACCGCCCTGTTCTGATAAATTGCGGATAGCAGCACTAATTAATTCGGAATCATTACCATCATCTAAGCCCGACAAATTATCGATGACCTGTGTGTTATTAGGTATTTTATTCACATAGTAATCTGCCTCATTATCGCTAAGGCGTTGAGCATAGGCTCCTAATATTCCGCTAATTATAAGCACTAGGCTTATGGTGATTGTTTTATAGATCTGTTTCATATTTTTTGAATTAGTATCTAGATTCAAGTATCCAGACACAAGATTTATTTACTTTTTACCTTAATATCGAAGAGAGCCTCGCGATGAGCAATATCGTATAAGCACCTTGCAAAATCATTCGCAACTAATAATTAATAAGCGCCTCGTCATTGCGACGAAGGAAGCAATCTCAAGGCAAGCCGTAAATCTCTTGATACTTGCGTCTTGATACTTCTCTTAACCACCTTGAGATCGCCGCGTGCCTCGCGATGACGCAATAGCGTTTTGGTACCTTGGAAAATCATTAACGATTACTTAAGACTAAACTTCATTTTCTTTTCCTTGGTAAAAGCGATTATATAATTTCCTTTCTCCCAACTTTCAGTGCTAATGCGGACCTCTTGCTCATTAGCTTTTAGTTTATGTTTTGTTTCAAAGCTTCCGCTTAGGGAATAAATTCTGAGTATCTCCACATTCTTTAAGCCGTTCAATTTTATTTTCAGCATATTTTCTTCATCATTTACAATAACCTTGGGCTGCTTTTCTTTTTTTGCCTTATCTGCGGCTGAAGTTTCGCAAGTATACTTTTGTACATTACTATAGCTAATCGGATCACTGTGTAAGAAAGTACCACTGATTACTTCATCTTTGGGTAAATCTAATTGAATGGTATAACAGCCCATTGGTCTTTTACCTTCAGAAGAACAACCGTAATTGGGGTGCGATGAATATTCTACCACTGCCAACGATGTGGCATAAGAACTTTCTCCGTCAGGAGCTGTGGGAAAATTGTCCTTTAATTCTGTTTGCTGCTCACATTCAAACTGAGAGAAGTACTTACTCTTAACCTGTGCAGTCTTGCCGCCTACTACCTTTTTAAAATCGCCCACATACGAATCGCTACTAAAGGTCCCAAGGTTGTCAACCCCGCCTTTATTATCGTAAAAGCCATTGCCTATTTCAACAGCTGCCATTGAGTTGTAAGCACTAATACCACGTATATCAACCCAACCTTGCTTAATTCGGTGCGGCGACATAGATAAGGCTGATTTACCATTACGGATAGTTATATTTCGCCCCACGCATGCATCAATACTAGCATCTGCACTCAATACCTTCCGTGCAAAGCCCGATTCCATGCGCAAGGTAATACCACCCTCGCCATCTAGGTTCTTAAATAAGATACGCTTGCCTGCTCTGATTTGTACAATACCATATCCCACATGGTTGTTGTGCGATAATATATTTTTGATGATACCTTGAGTTGGTAAATCGCCTTCCTTAAGGCTTTGATCCCTGCGTAAATTACACTCAACATTTGAGTATACCGTGTTGGAATCGAAAAACTCCATGCCCGATACTTTAAAGTTGTATGCCGATACGATATCAATAAACTTAACTCTATTACTTTTCCCTCCAGTTAATTCAACTTTAAAAAAAGTTTCCGAATCATTACTATCTTCCTCAAGGTTAGTGATGGCTACATTGCTGATATTCTTTTTGCCACCCAAGGAAAACATAATCTTATTTCGAGGAACCTTATCGCCACCATTCCACAAACGGAATATTACATCTGGTTCAACCTTAATGTGCACATTACTCTGAAGGTTTACCTCTCGCACGTAAATGTATTTACTCTGTTTGGGCTTTTTTATTAATAAAACCCCTCCTCCAGCTTTTGATAGTTTAGCAATAGCTTGATTCAATAATTGAGAATCGCCGCCATCCTCATTTCCCGATAGGTCATCGAGCACAATTACTTTATTGGGTATTTTATTGATATAAAAAGCAGATTCCTTATCATTAACGCTTTTGGCATCAATAGTATTAAAGCTTAATAAAATTAAAAGTGTTAGTACAATGTTTTTCATAAGTAGATTGTTTTTTATCTCTGTTAAGAGTCTTCAAAATTCTTATGTAAATATCTCATCTTAATCCCTAAGGTATGTTCTTAGCGGTAATAAATTCAGAAGCACATTACACTTACTACACATTTACTAACAGCGAGTTGCAATCAATGTTAATTAAAAGTAACAGCTAGGCATCTGCATTCTCAAAAGTACTTTTAGGCAGTTTATTGCTAATACGAGAAAAATTTAACGGGTATAAAAAAACCCTCTAGACATGAAAATCTAGAGGGCTCTTAAGTTCAAAATGATCCAAAAAAAATGGTTTGTATTATGGAAATACGATACCTGGCTGATTGTTTACATCGGCACTAGGAATATTGGCATTGTATTTTGTGTTTATGGCTTTAATAAATTCGTTGGCAAATAAGGCAGCCCCTTTCATTGAGGGATGTAATCCATCAAGAGAAAATACGTTACCGCTTACAAAAGTAGTTGTATATAAATTACCATCAACCAACAAACCGGTTTCAGCAAGGCTATTGAACCATGTATTCATATCAGCTAAAGCCAAATTGCTAGCGGCAGTCTTAATAATTGCATTAAATGCTGTTGTAGCATCGGCAATACTTTTTAGTTCAGCATCGGTTAACACTACCCCATCAGTTAAAGGAAGTACTTGTCCAGCTGGCCAAGAGGCTATTTCGCTTTGAGCCGATAATAACACTTTTTCTGTAGCTTTCATTTGGCGAATCTGTAATGGATAAGTAGCATCCTCAATAACAAAGGCATTAGGACCCTCAACAAAATCCATGGTTGGTAAACCATTTGCTGTTGCAGCCGCATTATAATCAGTAAAATATAAGTTTAAACCTTGCGCTTGTTCCGCCGTTAAAACCAATGCCATATGAGGCACTGTGGTAAAAAATGGCATTTTACTGATATCAGGAATGTTTGCTACTACTCCCATCGTATTATTGGCCGATAACATGGCAATGGCCCCATTCACCGACTGCCCAAAAGCATCTGTTGAAGTGATATCGCCAGGCATTAGTCCTGACTCACTTCCAACTCCACCATTGATTGCATAATCAAGCACATCGTTAATACCAGCCCAATACACAAAAAAGCTAGGCTCGTTAACTAAAGCATCTCCCACCACGGTTGATGTACCAGGCATGGTAGCAAAACGACTGTAGAAAGGATTAAAGTTGCCTTCGCCTAAAGTATAATCTCCCAATAATGGCGATACTAAATGAATGGCTTTAGCACCAGGCACAGATACATTTGCAAAAGGAGCATCCGCATTAATCCATTTACTAGGGTCACTTAATAAGCTTACATCACCTTCAGTCGGAACTGGAGACAATGCACCATCAACAATCTGAAGTACATACTTTCCATTTTGCATTGAACCAATGGACTTACCTGCTTCAATTAATGGTAGTTTGTTTAAGGTATTTCCTACGGCGGATAATTGATTACTCAATATAGCTCCAATGCCATTTTCTTGCCCTTCGGCATATAGCGCATTATCCATATAACCCGCTAAATACGAATCACCAACAACAACGGTTTTTGTAAAATCTGCACTTCCAGTGGAAGCATTAAATTCTTTATCGGCTAACTCACAACTAAATAAACCTAAAGCAAGTAAACCTGTATATATTATATTCTTCATATATTTCTTTTCTATAAATTACTTATCAAACCACCGATACTAAAAAGCATAGTTAACACCTATACCAGGGATGAAAGCCTGTGAATTATAGGTACCGTAAAAATTAGCTGGCTCGTATCCGCCCTCGCGTTCTAAACCTTTAATGTATAACATTGAAGCATCTATTGATAGCTTCTCATTAGCTCTAAAGGTAAAACCACAGGATAAACCAATTTTGTTTGCCCCCGGAGTTTCAGGATTCAATAAATGATCTTCGATTGGGGTTTGATCGTAGTAGGCTCCTGCCATAATATCAAACTTATCTGATAAAGCATATTCAGCTCCCACACGGTATATCATCGTATTTTTATACTCACGCGGGTTTATTGATGTTGGAATCGTTTCTGAGGCAAATTCAAATACCAACTCTTCATAAGTAGACCAAAATACATATTGAAAATCAGCTGCCAACGTTAGTTTATCACCAAGCTGATAGCCTAAGCCCAATGTTAAATTAGCCGGTAATGGCAACTCTGAATCGAAAGTAGTATTCGCAAATTGTCCCATCAAAGAATTAGGAATATTAGAGAAAGTAGCATCTCCACTCTCCATTGTCATAGTAACTTCAGAACGATAGTTTAGACCTAGCGAAAATTTTTCACTGGCCTGATAAAATATACCTAAGTTATACCCAAAGGCAGTAGCTGTACCATTTAAGTTGGTACTTGCCTCTCCGTTTGCACCAGTAATTGGTAATGCTTTATTTAAATCAACACTACCTGCAACAATCATTGCACCTGCACCAATACCCAATTTTTCGTTTATTTGATAAGATACCGTTGGTTGAATAAAAAAGCTGCGCAAAGTAATGTCTTGAATTAAATAACGTCCATCCCAATCTTTCTCCCATGACAACCCATTACCATAAGGTGTTGTTACGCTAAGACCAACAGCCCAACTTTCGTTTAATTTAGCTGCTCCATAAAAATACAAGGGTGTTCCTACCGGACTATTGGTTTGAGCACTATAATTGCTTCCGGCTTTATTAAAATTAACGGTTGACATTACAAAACTAGCTCCTGCTGAAAAGTCGTAACTATTCTCCATCATGCTTAAAGCACCCGGATTGAAATGTATGGCACTAGCCCCGTTAACCAAACCTGTTCCGGTGTGGCCCATCGCCGTATTCTTTTGTCCTTGTAAATTTACTTGATATCCCTCCGCTTTTGATGTTAACATTACAGATGAAACAACAATGAGAGATAAATAACGCATCATAAGTGTTTTGCTTATGAATCTTTTTAAGCTTTTAATCATTCTTTATTCATTTTAGAATTCAGCTTGTTCAACGAATAAAGAAACGCTAGGTTCTGTTTTTGAGTGAATTATTGTTCATATCCCGTGAAGATATATTCACTTTAGAGTACCACACTACTGTTAGTTCTAACTAACAATTGATTATACTGTAACTACAAAAATAAATACAGAACCTAAAATCGTTCTTAAGAGAGGCGAAAACAAAAAAAGCAGGAAACCCTTTAATAGGATTTCCTGCTTCATATATTATTAGTATTTGCCTTTATTTCTATACTAGGCAAAACACAAGTAACTATTGCTAGATACTATTTATTCATTAAGTACTTTTTCAATTCTTGCATATCTGCTTTCATGCTAATGTTTTTTGCTTCACCATTCATGAAAGCTTGTAAACGAGCTGGCACTTCAACTTTACGACCAATAACTGGCTCAACAACTTCAGGGAACTTAGCGGGGTGCGCTGTTTCTAAAAATACACCTACCTCAGTCTCCTCAAGATCATTTTCTAAAGCTTTAAAACCTGTAGCTCCGTGCGGATCAAGAATATATTTGTTATCAACATCTACGCGCTTAACCGTTTCTCTAATTTCTTCATCAGTAAAAGAATAACCCGTTAAGTTAGCTGTTACCTTTTTATGCTCGCTATCGTATAAATCCATTATACGAACAAAGTTACTTGGGTCTCCAACATCCATTGCATTAGCAATAGTTGCTTTCGACGGAGCCGGTTTATACTCTCCAGACTCTAAATATTGAGGAACTATATCGTTAATATTAGTGGCTGCAATAAAGCGTTTTACAGGCAAGCCCATGGTTTGCGCTACTAATCCGGCAGTTATATTTCCAAAGTTTCCGCTTGGCACACAAAAAACAAGGTCTTTAGTATTTCCTGCCTTTTTCATTTGTGCATAAGCATGATGGTAATAAATAGATTGGGGCAACAAACGTGCTAAATTAATTGAATTAGCAGAAGTTAGCGTTAAAGCTTCGTTTAGTTCTTTATCTAAGAAAGCCTGTTTAACCATGCGCTGGCAATCATCAAAAGTACCTTCTACTTCAATAGAAGTAATATTTTCTCCTAAAGTTGTAAACTGCTTTTCTTGCACCTCACTCACCAAGCCTTTAGGATACAATACAAATACCTTGATGCCCGGAACTTTGTAAAAACCATTTGCTACAGCACTTCCTGTATCACCTGATGTTGCAACAAGAATATTAATCTCTTTATCTTGCCCCTTAACAAAATGAGAAAGAATACGAGCCATAAAACGACCACCTACATCCTTAAATGCTAAAGTGGGTCCATGCCATAACTCTAAAGAATAGATGTCGCCACAAACTTTAACCGTAGGCATTTCAAAACTTAAAGCATCTTCAACCAAAGCCTTAAAATCATCCTCTGGAATATCAGGACAAAAGAATGGTTTAAGAGCCATAAAGCCAATTTCGCTTAAGGTCATATTCTCAATATTGTCCATTGTTTCAGGATCAATTACAGGAATATACTCTGGCATATATAAACCATTATCGGCAGCTAAACCTTTTAATACAGCTTCCTTTAAGGATACTTTTACCGATGGCGAATTTGTACTATAGAATTTCATCTTGTTGTTATTTGAGTTGTGCTAAAATAGTCAATTTTAAGAGACTACTTTAGCACTATAAATTTTGTCTGTTATAATTTATATTACGCATCGCTCAAAAGCAATTGCATAAATTCGGGTCCGTATAAAGTACCAAAAGCTCCTTTTTTAGCGGCATCCTCGTTGTACTCATTTACATCATCGGGCTTTTGACCCGGCTTTGAAATTAGAAACGGAACTGCATCACGCGTATGCGTTCTTAAAGCACAAGGTGTTGGATGATCGGGTAATAAAGCAATCGTTACATCCTCGCCCATTTTCTGCACTTCTTCGAGCACATATTTTACTACACGCTGATCTAAAGACTCAATAGTTTGTGTCTTTAATTTCCAATCTCCTTCATGACCTGCTTCATCACTAGCCTCAATGTGTAAAAATACATATTGATTCTCTTTTAAAGCTTTTATTGCAGCCTCTGCTTTTCCTTCGTAGTTTGTATCGTACAATCCTGTTGAACCTGGAACATGCACGCCTTCTAATCCGGCATAAGCACCTAAACCATAAATTAAGTCTACTGCTGAAATTACCACACCCGACTCAACACCATAAAGCTCCTTAAGCGTTGGCATATCTGGCGTATTTCCTGCCGACCAAGGCCATATCATATCTGCTGCGGGTTTCCCTGCTGCTCTTCTTTTTACATTAACTGGATGATCTTTTAGTAATTCCTTGGATTTAAGCATTAAATCGATTACGATATCCACTGTAGATTGCGCCGCCTCATTTTTAGCACTTGGCAACACATCCTTAAATGGAGTTCCAGGAACATCGTGAGGAGGAACACAGTTAATTTGATCACTACCGCCATCAATTACCATTAAGTGACGATAACTAACCCCTGCGTAAAAACGGTTTTTCTCATCACCCAATTTCTCATGAAGAAACTCCATAATCTCTTTGGCCTCTTCCGTTGAAATATGTCCTGCTGAGTGGTTCAGTACTTTTTCATCCTCAATAGAAATCAAGTTACAACGAAATACTAAATCTGTTAATGAAGTCTTCACTCCCATTGAAGCCGCCTCAAGCACTCCTCTACCTCGATAGTATTTTTCAGCATCGTAACCCATTACCATCATATTAGCAACTTCACTTCCTGGATGTAAGCTTGCTGGCACTGTATCTAGTAAACCCGATACAGCACTTTTTGCTAATTGATCAATATATGGAGTCTTAGCTGCCATTAACGGAGTTTTACCTCCTAACTCTTCCAAAGGCTCATCTGAAGCCCCATCTGATAATATTACTAGATATTTCATAAATCTCTGTTTAAGTAATTCCTGACATTAGTCATATTCTATTGCTAAGAAACCACGATTTAAACACTTGGTTCTATCAGGAATTGTTAAAAACTAATAATTATTTATTAGCCACTTTAATGATATCGGCAAAAACACCTGCTGCAGTTACATCTGCACCAGCACCATAACCCTTAATTTGCATTGGATGCTCTTTATAGTGCTCCGAGTTAATTAGGATAATGTTGTTACTTCCCTCTAAATCGTAGAATGGATGCGCTTGGTCAACTTCAATGAAACCAACTTCAGCTTTACCATCTTCTAACTTAGCTCCGTAACGAAGTCTTTTTCCTTCGCTAACTAAACGCTTACGTTGTTCTTCAAAACTGTCGTTTAGTTTCACAACCTCTTTCATAAACACATCTAATGATGGTGCATCCATATACTCTTGAGGTACAAAAGGAGTCACTTTAATATCACTCTGCTCCATTGCATAACCTGCTTCACGCGCTAAGATTAGTATCTTACGAACCACATCAGTTCCACTTAAATCAATACGTGGATCAGGCTCACTAAACCCCTTATCTTTAGCCTCTTGAATAACAGCAGATAATGGTTTATCCTCGCTTAATGTATTTACGATATAGTTTAAGGTACCCGATAATACAGCCTCTAGTTTTAATATTTTATCTCCACTCATTACTAAATCACGTAATGGTGCAATAATTGGCAAACCAGCCCCCACATTTGTCTCAAACAAGAATTTAACACCTTTGCTTAAAGCAGTTGCTTTTAGTTTTTGGTATAATGAATATTCTGAAGAGCTAGCAATCTTATTAGCCGTTACAACTGATACGTTGGCATTTAACACATCATAATACAACTCAGAAATAATTTGATTGGCTGTACAATCAACCATCACACTATTGGCCAAGTTATATTCTATCACTCGTTGCTTAAATACATCTAAATTAGCCTCTTCTCCACGCTCCATTAATTCCGAAGTAATTGATTTTGCATCAATACCCTGTTTATCAAAAAGCATTTTTCTACTATTGGTTATACCGGCAATTCGTATTTTAAGCTTGTTTTCTTTTAGTAATGTTTCTGATTGATTTTTTAACTTCTCAATCAACATATTACCTACAGTTCCTGTACCTACTAAAAACAGATTTAATACAGTATAGTGCGATAAGAAGAAAGCCTCATGTGCTACATTTAATCCTTTTTTAAGATCCTTCTCTTTAACAACAAAAGAAATATTTAATTCTGATGCTCCCTGTGCAATAGCGAAGATATTAATACCATTGCGTCCCATGCTATTAAATAGTTTAGCTGAGATACCAGTGGTATGTTTCATGTTTTCGCCCACAATAGCGATAACAGACATATCCTTTTCTACAGAGATGTTGTTAATTTGATTTAAGGCAACTTCTGCTGCAAACTCTTCTTGTAATAACTCAACTGCTCTATTGGCAATGCTTGATTCAATTACCACGCTAATAGAATTCTCTGAAGAAGCCTGAGAAATTAATATAACGTTGATATCATCCTTAGCTAAGGATTTAAACAAACGCATTGAAATACCAGTAACACCAATCATACCAATACCTTGTACCGTTAATAACGACACATCGCTGATAGATGAGATACCTTTAATCTTTTTATCTTTTATAATTTCCTTTTCATCGTTAATTAAAGTACCAACAGCCTCAGGGTTAAAGGTATTTTTAATACGAATTGGAATTTTCTTTTTAAATACGGGTAATATTGTTGGAGGGTAAATGACTTTAGCTCCAAAATGCGATAACTCCATAGCTTCAGAATAACTTAACTGATCAATACAGTAAGCTCTACTGATAATACGAGGATCAGCCGTCATAAAACCGTTCACATCAGTCCAAATCTCAAGTACTGAAGCATCGTATGTTGCAGCTAAAATAGAGGCTGTATAATCTGAACCTCCTCTACCTAGAGTTGTTAATTCTTTATTTTTATTTGTTGCCACAAAACCAGGGAATACAGATACATCTCCTAATTTATCTTTAATGGTATTCAAATTTTCTGCTGTTAAATCATAGTCTACAGAATCTTTACCATACACTTCGTTTGTTATAATATATTTTTGCGACTCAAATAAAGTAGCTCCAGAAATATACTCAGCAACAATAAATGATGATAAGCGCTCGCCAAAACTAGTAATTATAGCTTCACTTTTACGTGTGATCTCCTTTAACATGTAAACACCTTTAATAATAGTGCTTACCTCATCAAATAATTGATCCACCTTATATTTAATTCCCTGAGCAATTTCAAGTGTAAATAAATCACTAATAATAGTATAGTGCTTTTCTTTTACATCACTTAAAATATCGAAACAAAAATTGTCTCCAATCTTAGCTAAGTTGGCAGCATTGATAAACTCATCTGTTACTCCACCTACAGCAGAAACAACAACTACAACTTGCTCACTCTGCGAATCTATAATACTCTTTACCTGCTTTATACTATCAGATGATCCTACTGATGTACCGCCAAATTTTAATACCTTCATTTACATTTGATTTAGGTATGAGAATAGCTACAATTCTATATCTCATTATCATTTTAACCTCAACTAAGAGATTGTATTTATTAATTTTTGAAAACTAAATAGTTAAAGAAATAACTACCTTAACCTTGTGCAAAATCTAACTTTGTTAAGTTTATACAACAAGGAGATAATTGATTACTTTCATCAATTATCTTTTTTTTGAGAGAATAATTAATAGCACCCCCAAGGGGTGATAAATGATTTAAGTATGATATGGTAATAGTTATAAACCATAAGTAACAGTTGACATATTTCTATTAAATTATATTGCAAAAATAGAGTTTTATTTTAATTCGCAAAATAGACATATGATATTTCGCAGTTTTTATACATAAATTAAGAATTGAAATTACATTAATAAACAATTTGGTTTGCTGAAATGAGCCCATAAAAAAATTGCACTTAACGCTTAAGTGCAATTTTAAAGATATTGTGTGGCTTAAATATTTATTTTGCGTGAAACACCAAAAGTGGTGTTGTTGAGTGAAATAACATCTTTTTTGCCACTGATGGGTTTAATAAACGAGTTATAAGGTTTCGTTTGTAAGTGGTAAATGACAGTACGTTGATTTTTTTCTCCTGAACGAAATCTTCAATACCCAACCAGAAATCATCATTTTTAATCATCTCAAAATTAATTTCCCCTTCTAGTTTTTTCTTGGTGTAATTTTCAAGATGCTCCATTTTAATCCTGTTCTTATCTAAATCGGATTCCTTTGTAACGTGAGCACAAGTAATATTTGCGTTTAATGGATTTAATATTTTTAATAGCTTTTCTAATGCTAGATAATCGGGCTCTTCAAAAATTGCGAGATAAGCAAAACTTAATAATTGGTCTATACCTTTATAATCAAACTTTTCAGGCACAGCTAATACTGGCACTTTGGCCATCTCAATTATTTCAGCTGTTACACTACCTATTAAATCAACCACCTTTTTATCAGCCCCTCTGGTTCCCATCACAAGTATTGAGGGCTTATATTCATCGGCATAATTTAGAATTTCATATTCTGCTACACCTCTCTGAATGGAAGTTTTAACGCTTACACCCTTAATATCTTCCTTTTCAATCTTTTCTTCTAGGCGATTTTTGCACTTCTCCATCTTAGCTTCACTCTCCACTCGTAAACTCATACTGAGCTCTTCGGCATTAACATCGTACATGTTTGTGTCACCAAAGTTAAGTGCACTACCTAAAGGACTGAAATAACAATTGAAAAGGGTAACCTCCCCTTTAATTTTACAAACCCAATCGAAGGCAATATCAATAGCCTTATTAGAATACTCAGAAAAGTCGATTGGTACTAGAATCTTGAAGTCTGATTTATAATCAGGGATAGCATTATGCTTATCGGAATACTCTACCTCCCGTAGAGCATCAAAAATACCAATGGCCGTTTCAAAATCAGCTTCATTGATATTTATTTTTACACCTGTAGATATGGCTCCTTGAATTAAGTTAACATGCTCTAAAAAACAACTTACTCCATCATTATCTAATAATGATTTTATTAATTGAGCCTTTTCGTAAGTAACCGTTGCTAAAGTTATTATTTTATCACTCATCTCGTAAGGTTTTTATATTTATAAATTACAGCTTTAATTTACCATAATTTTTACAGAAAAGCCATTTTGAGATGAGGATTTTAAACTATTAATTAATATTTAGAACCACTATAAAATTGATGTGATTTAATGGATGGGTTATATTGAACTTGTTTTACAGATTTTAAACTTACCACTTTTTCGCCTTGGGCATAGTTTACTTCATCTAAGAAGTATAATTCCCCAATCTTTTTGTATGAAGATTCCATAGTAAATGAAACCTCTTTTTTTGATGCATCGGCAGAGGCCATAAAGGTATTACCAAACATTACAGACTTACCTTTTGTAACTGAAACTGTATTTTTTAAAATGGCATAATTTTCTTTTGATATAATTATAGTACCATTATATTTTTCTACATCCGTACAAGCTGTATTGGCAATAGTAGGTTTTAAGCAATCGTAAGTTATTACCCAAACTGAATCATTATTGTAAACAGATTCTTCTTTTATATTAATATCAAAATCATCAATAGTCTTTAATGATAGTACATTACCAGTTACCCTAACAACATCTCCTAATAATAGATACTCCATCCAATTAACCCCTTCTTTTAATATAGGGTGTGAATCATTATCTTTCACTTCATCAAATTGATAAGATCGGCTCTTGTAACTTTCTGTAAAGGAACGATTAGTATAAGCAAACTCATCATGCACAGCCACCTTACGAATAGACTTATTTTTATCATACAACCCTTCATTCGCAGAGTAATCATATTCTATTGCAAATGAATTCTGCGGATAATTTTCTGCAACCAAATTAGATGCTGTTCTAATTATTCCGTAGGCTATTTTTGATTTAGCTTTAATATCCACTTCTGAAATACCATAGTTTGTAGGAGCTAGTAACACCTTTAAATCTGTAGCCGATAACCACTCTCCTACTTTTACAGTTTTAGGCTTAAATCCAACCGCAGAAATTCGAATGGTATTATCAGATAAGTTTTCTGATAGCTCTAACATAAACTTTCCCTCAAAATCACTAGCTGCACCTAAATATGTTCCTTCAATACCAATGTTAGCAAACTCCACAGGAGTGTTTGTTTCAGCATTATATATTACACCTTTCACTTCAGTAGTTTGACTATTTGCCCATACTGACAATAAGCAAAATGCAATTGTGGATAATATCTTTCTCATGGTAAATCAATTTATATTAAAGTAGCAATTTTGCATTGTTACTATCTAATTAACTATTTAGTTCCGCTAAAGTAAATAATAAAAACATTTATTAAATAATAATTCCAAAATGTATTCAATGATACCTAAGAATTTTCTTACTTTTGGTTCTCTTCTCAAAAATGAAAGTTATGAATATTAAAAAATTATATGTTTTTATAGCCTTACCTTTTTTATTTCAAGGCTGCATTGTTTCTAAAAAGAAATACGACGAGGTTGTTCTTAAAAATACTAGCCTAAATAAAAAACTTAAGGAGGCGAATGGCGAGAATAAGGATTTAAAGAGCAAGCTTAATATTAATATTACTGATTTTGAAGAAATGAAGACTGAGCTTCATTTAAGCAATGCTGTTATGAGTGATGAAATGAGTGACCTATTGATTAAGGTAACACAACTTTCTGACGATAATGATAAACTAAAATCAGATTTAGATAAAACCAAAGCGCTTTATAGCTCACAACAAAAAAGCTCACTTTCGGCTGAAGATCAGATAAAGAAACTACAAACAAACAACAATAAGTTAAAAAGGGATACTGCTAGTATTAAGTATGCCCTTAAATTAAGTAATGAACGTTTTGCCAAACTTGAAAGCGAACTTGCTGTTCAGAAAGACAAATACTATACATTAAGTACTCAAAAGAAAGAATCAGACAAAGATTTACTTGTGCAAAAACAAAAGTTAGCTTCATTTGAACAAGAACTAGTAAAAAATAAAGAGAAACTTGAAGTTATTTCAAAATCATTGGTTGATTTGCGCAAAGAAATGTTATCGGCAAAAGGTGATAATATAATCCTTGACCCAAATAAAAACAAGAATATTGATAAGATGGCAAAAGAATTAGGCCATTATTAAAGAATAGTAAGAATATTACAAATTGTAAGCAGAATTTATTTCAGTATTGAAATGAATTCTGCTTTTTTTATGCATTTTACAACGAACCCCTATTTTTTTACACACTTTGCCCATTAAAAGTATTATTTACATTTAATACCCTATACTTTTTAGTTAGGCACCCCATATTTAGCAACTTACTTTCACCTCCCCCCAAACTACACCTCCTTTCAATTAGTAAGCACAAGTGCCTTTTTTGTAATAAATCGTAAATATTTATTGCATTTATAAATGAAATGTATACTTTTACACATGTTTTATTGACAAGTTAAAACCTAAACGAATTTAAATTCAGAAAATATATGTGCGGATTTGCAGTTTATACTGGTGAGGATAAGATGGACAAACTATTGTTTGCCAGTGAGTTTGAAAAAATAAGTTATAGAGGGCCAGACAACTCATTTATTAGAGACTTTGGAAATAATGGATTAATGGGATTCCATCGCTTGAGCATTATGGATGTTTCAAGTAACGGTAACCAACCTTTAGTGCACAATGAAATAAACCTAGTATGTAATGGCGAGGTATATAATCACATTCAATTAAGAAAACAATACGAGAAAACATACAACTTTCAATCGTCGAGCGACTGCGAAGTTATCATTCCTTTATTTATGGATAAAGGTATTGAAGAAACCGCAAAATCACTTGATGCTGAGTTTGTATTTGTAATATATGATTCTGTAGCTAAAAAGTATTTTGCTGCAAGAGATCCTATTGGTATTCGCCCGTTATTTTACGGCTATTCTAAAGCTGGTGAAATAATGTTTGCTAGTGAAGCAAAGGTGCTACACTCTTTCTGTGAAGATATCAAGCAATTTCCTCCAGGCCACTATTACGATGGTGAAGGATTTCATTGTTATAAAGACATCTCTAAAGTTGATGAAGTTATTGAGCACGAATTAGAAGAAATTTTTGCCAACATTAATGAGAAATTGACAAAAGGGATTGAAAAAAGACTTCAGGCAGATGTACCTGTTGGATTTCTTTGTTCTGGTGGTTTAGATTCAAGTTTAGTATGTGCAGTTGCAGCTAAAATGCTAAATAAGCCTATTAAAACTTTTGCTGTAGGCATTGAGGATGATCCTATTGATACTAAGTATGCTAAAATTGTAGCGGATTACTTAGGTGCTGATCATACAGAGATATTATTTACAAAACAAGATATTTTTGATTCATTAAGTACTCTTATTTATAACATTGAAACATGGGATATTACAACCGTTCGTGCGTCAATGGGTATGTACTTAATTTGTAAAGCAATTAGTGAAAATTCTGACGTTAAAGTATTAATGACAGGTGAAATTGCCGATGAGATTTTAGGATATAAATATACTGATTTTGCTCCCACCCCTGAGGCATTCCAAGCGGAAGCCGAAAAGCGAATCAGAGAGATTCACCAGTACGACGTGCTAAGAGCCGATAGATGTATTTCATCTTGTGGACTTGAGGCCCGCGTACCTTTTGGTGATCTTGAATTTGTTGATTACATCATGGCATTGAACCCTACCAAAAAGATGAACCATTCAGGTATTGGTAAATTCTTATTGCGTAAAGCTTTTGAAGGCGATTATCTTCCACAAGAGATTTTATACCGTCAGAAAGCAGCATTCTCGGATGCAGTAGGACATAGTGTTGTTGATTATCTTAAAGAGTATGCTGAAGAGATGTATACCGATGAAGAATTTGAGACTAAAAAACAACAATATACTCATGGTACACCTATCTCTAAAGAATCGTTAATGTATAGAGAGATTTTTGAAAAGCACTTCCCTGGAAGAGGCGAATTAATTAAAGATTTCTGGATGCCTAACAAAGAGTGGGAAAACTGTGATGTAAACGACCCTAGTGCTCGTGTGTTACCAAACTATGGTGCAAGTGGCGAATAATGCAATTAGATAACTATTAAAAAAGGGTAATTGAACTAAGTTCAATTACCCTTTTTGCTTTATTATACTGTCCAAATTTATAGTGCCAGTAACTCTGGTTTGTTTAACTCCTGCGGAGATTGCAAGCCAAATACCTTCAATTTTAAAACTACTTAGAGTTTCACATGGCTTTAAGCTTATTTTAAAAAACTCTTTTATGAGATAATATGATTATTGGTATAAAGTAATCCTCTACTTTATTTAAATAAGCAGCTATACAGCTCTGTCACACACAACCGATCGACTATTGATATGATCAAAGCTTAACTCAATATTACTGTTCTGTTTTAGCCTTCAAGAGTTTCAAGATAGAAATGAATAATTTAACTTATACGCAGACACCATCAAGACCTATCTGTATTTTATGACAAGTAATTTCTATAAAATGCAAAGAGGAGGAATTGCTTCCTCCTCTAATTTATCTAATAATTATAGACATAAATTGATATTAATATCATCATAGTACTATGAAGTTGCTATTTAGGGACGCACTGGTACGTCAACCTTTCTCAAGCCCATATCATCTAAGTAGAAGGTTTGATCGCCTGAAACATCAGGGTTTATATTAGCCTCTATATAATAAGTATACCTCACTTTACCATCACTATCATTATAAGCAAATGGCATGTTAATAATTTGCTTAATTGTAACCCATTCATTACGCTTTATATTTTCAACATCCCATAAGGCCTCAACATCTGAAGCCCAGCCATTACTTTGTCGAGCTAGGTCTGTACGTATAGTCTTTAAATCTGAACCTGCTTCGATATAAATCTTATGACTTACCTCAAAGGCACCTGCTTGAATATCAACATTAGCGCCAAATGCCATTCCATAAAGCTTATTTACATCAAACCCACCGGTGTATTTCATACTAGCTACTCCTGAAGCAGCTATATCTGTTGTGCGTTGCCAAGCCACGGCAGCACCAACATAATATCCATCTGCTCCAGCATTATTAGGATCTACATGAGCTGTTTCAAAACCAGCCCAATCATTTCCTGCTAATAGATCCTCTCCTGCAACTGGTATAGCCACTTTTTCAGCTTCGAAAGATAATATAGGCAACCCATCAACAGATAAAATGGTATTTTCCTCATTTTCGTCGTTGTAAGATATGGTAATCATATCATCTGCATATATTTCTTCTGCAATTGTAAATTGTAAGATGTTTGCATTAGCAGCATCAAAAGTTACCTCAGTAATGTCAATATCCTTATCAACAAATTTACTGCTATTGGTAACATGAACTGTAAACCCAGCTTTAGGATTCTCACCTAGACTTGCTATATTACCTGACAGCTCAAATTCAAATGCGAGCAAATCAGTACGTATGGCACTATTTGGAACAATACTTAAAGGTAAAACATCTGTAACAGTAATATTTACCGTTTTAGATGTAGCCTTATGCGTTGGAACTGATGGAGTAAAATCAACTTTTAACTCGTGAGTACCCAAAGGCAATACTGTTCCTAAAGCTGGAGTATACACATAAGTACCTTCAAGTTCAATTGATGATGTATCGCTATACACAGCAATGGCATTTAATTGCTTCTCGCTTAACTTAGTATTCTCTAAAAGAACAGCAGGATCTTCCCAGATAATTACCGGAGTATACTTATCTACAATATTTATAGTAACCGTTTTTGACATACTAGAATAGTTTTTAGTATCCTGCGGTGTAAACTCTGCTTTAAGTACCTGATTATCGCCTAAGGGTAATATTTCGCCCAAGGCTGGTGTAAATACCATAGTTCCGGGAACATTTGCAGTGGCATTCAATTGATCTCTGCTTAATTCAATACCCACAACCAATTCAGCTGGATTTTCCCAAGTCATTACAACTTCTTTTACTAATAACAATTCATCTTCCTTACAACTATTAAAGGTTGTTATCAATACACTAAGAATAAATATATTCAGAAATAATATTATATTTTTCTTCATTTTTTTTCAATTTTGAATTTTACAATTGTCTCCTATTAATAGCCGTAATTCTGAAGCATTTTAGGAGCCTTTTCAACCTCTGATTGAGGTATTGGCAAGTAATACTGTTTGTCCCACCAGCCACGTTCAACTACAGTATATTCTTCAAACGAAAGTGTACCACTGCCAAGCATTGTCCACTTTAAACCTTGCACATTAAAACCAAGGTGAGCAGTGTTCATCCATCTACGCTCGTCGAAAAAGTTATGACCTTCAAAACATAGTTCTACACGTCGTTCGCGTTTAATAGCCTCTAATAAATCATCGCCACTAGCGTCTATTTCAGGTTGCAATGCACGCGTTGATACTTTATTTAAGTATGTACGAGCTTCATCTTCTTTATCCAAATGGTATTGTGCTTCTGCATAATTTAAATAAACCTCTGCCAAACGATACAAAATATATGGGCGCTCTCCTGAAATGTCCGTAACCTCATCTAGGCTTTCATCATGAAACTTACGGATATTGTAACCCGTTTTTGATGAATGTTCTGTGTTTCCAAGGCCCTGAGGCGAATCTAGTCCATGCGGATACTGAGAAGGATTCTCTGAAAGATAATACTCTATATTTCTACCTCTAAAGTACGCTCCATTATAATTAAGCGTTGCATAATAACGCATTTCTCTACCATTATTAGGATTAAGCTCATCATAGGTACCATCTTCTGCCGTTGTAGTACTACCATCGCTCATGTTGTATTCTAATGCAAAATTATGTGTAGGCGATGATAGTCCCCATCCACCATAACCATTAGGTGTTTGATTCATATCAGGTAGTGTATTAACATCTGTACCAAACTCATAATATGCACTACTATATGGGCGAGCAAATATTATATCAGCATTTGGAGAAAGAAATAAACTTTGATAAGCTTGTGCATCAGCTACTACTATTAAATCTCTTCCTTCAACCATATCAATTATATCTTTTGCTGCTTTTGAAGCATCTTCCCACTTAGTTGATTTGGAATACGAATAAAATTCTGAGTTTTCTGCTGGCACATTAACCGGATCGTGTAATTTACTCGCAGCATATAATAGTGTTCTTGATTTTACTGCTAAAGCAGCCATTTTTGTGGCTCTACCAAATTCTGCATCCGGACGTGTTTCAGGAAGTACATCAACAATTTCGTCTAATTCACTTACAATAAAATTTACACACTCTTCGTAGCTATTGCGTACCAAATTAAAATCATCCTCTAACCCTAAAGCATGTTCCATAATTGGAACTCCACCGTAATTCTTTATTAATTTTGCGTATAAATTTGCTCTTAAAAAGCGCATTTCAGCTTTTAAGACGCCAACCATATCTGGGTCAGAAGCCATTGCTGGACTATCATCAATTCTATCTAAAAATTCATTGGTCAAACGTACGTAATCCCAATAATTCCTCCATCTATCACCGAAGATGCCAACATTAGCTGGAGTCCATCCCGCTCTTACTCTATATAAATCTTGGTCCTTAAAATTAAACTTGGCTTCAAACGAAGCACCCTCAATATTAAAATGACGTCCCCACCATTCAAAACGGTTTATTGCCCAACCTTCTGTACTATTATAAGCCGTAAATACTAAACGCTCAACCTGAGCAGGATCGCTATAAATTAAATCTTCAGCAAAAGCACTTTTTGCTTCTGTTTCCAAAACATCTTTACAAGAGCTAAACGCTACCATTATAATTGAGACGTAAAGGAATATTTTATGTAAGTTTTTCATTTTTATCACTTTATAATTTACCATTCGTTTTCAATACTAGAAAGTAAAGTTTAACCCAACTGTATAAGTCTTTAAAGACGGATATCGTGCATCTCTAAAGTTATTATACCCCACTGCTTCAGGGTCTAATCCTAAATCATGAACATCAGAGAATAATGTTAATAGGTTAAAGGCTCTTACAAATAGTTTTAAATCGCCAACACCAATCTGCTCTTTTGAGAATGTATAACCTAAATCAACTTGTTTAAGACGAAGGTATGAGGCATCATGCAACCACAAATCAGCTCCTTGGAAGTTATCAGCCTCTCCACTTTGATTTCCACTATAAGGATCATTTTGACCAAAAGCTCTAGGATAACGTGCATCTCTGTTATTTTCTGTCCAACGCTCATTAAATACATATTCAGGTTTTGCGCCATTCTGATCAAACATTATTAATATTTCAGATTTGGCTTGTCCTTGGAAAAGGAAGTTAAAATCCCAACCTTTCCATTGTAAGCCACCATATACCCCGTATTGAATTTCTGGCACATTAGAGGTGTATTTTCTAATTCTATCATTGGCATCAATAACTCCATCACCATTAGTATCTACATAGTGTGGCTCTCCTTCAACTGTTCCTTCTAATTTAGCAGTAGCATTATCAACCTGGTTCTGATCGCGGAAAATACCAAAGGTTGGGTAAACAATATAAGAGTCTAAAGAGTGCCCTTCTTGTCTCATATATTCAGGTACATCAGCGGCTTCATCCATATAAACCACTTTATTTTTGGCATTGGTAAAATTGGCTCCAACACTGTAGCCTAATTCTCCAACTTTATCATTCCAATCTAATTGAAACTCCCATCCAAAGTTATCAACCTTACCTAAGTTTTCATCGGGTAATGTTAGTCCTGCTGCATCAGGAATAGATGCTGTACGTTGTACTAAAATATCAGTACGTTTTTGATAGAAATAATTAACATCAGCTGTTAACCTTCGGTCTAAAACGGTAAAGTTGACTCCTACATTTTTAGTATCTGCCTTTTCCCAAGTTACATCTGGATTTGGAACATTATTACTTCTGTAGCCATTTTGACGAGTTCCTGGACTACCAAATATATAGTAATTAGGCTGTGCAGCATTTGTATCACCGCTATAATCATAACGCGTTAGGTGCTGGAATGCATCTATACGATCGTTACCCATAATAGCCCACGAAGCACGCACTTTAAAATCGTTAAGCCAACTATCCGTAAAATCCATGAAGTTTTCATCGGCTAATGCCCAAGAAACGGCAACACCTGGGAAAGTACCAAATCGTTTGCCATCAGCAAAGTTACCCGAGCCATCGTAACGTAATGTTAAATCGACAAAGTATTTCTTGGCATAATCGTAAGAAAACGACCCAAAATAATTCAATCTAGCCCATTCATCAGAAGTTCCGTACGATTGCTGACCTTCATCGCTACCAGCAAATAAATCAGGATGATCATCACTTGGAAAACCTCTACGTTCGGCCCAGAAAGTACGTTGACTTGAAGTCATTTGCTCAACCCCTACAAAACCTCGTACTGTATGTTTCTCATCAAAAGTTCTATTATAATGTATTGTAGCGTTTAGCATTAACTCGTCGAATTTCCAAAAGGTTTCGCGTAATATGCGTTCGTTTCCTCTTTGCGAAAAACCTGGAGTAGCTACATACTCATCTGCACCTTGCTGATACTGATATACAGTCCATGGGGTGTACCACGCTTTAATATCATTACTCATTTTTCTAATACCAACAAAACCCTTTGCACTTAAGCCTTGTGTTAGCTTATCAAGATTCCAGTTTCCCGAAAACTTAGCGCGTATATCATTGTCGGATTGTTCTTGAAAACCAGACTCAGAACTAGACATTACACGTGGATTGGCACCATTTTCGCCACCCCAACCAGGAAGTCCATTGGGGTAAATACCTACTTCAGTTGGGAAGTTGGTATAAATATGCTTGTAAATATATCCATCGTCAACTCCTGGTTGATTTCGCGTTCCGAAACGACCTGACAAATCCACTCCTAAAGAAAAACTATCCCAAACTTTAATATCGAGATTAGAACGTACTTGATACTGATTAAAACCAAGATCACCTGACTCATACATACCTGTTTGATCTACATAATCACCACTAACAAAATATTTAACTTTCTCAGTTCCTCCTGAAATTGAAAGAGTAGCACGATACTCTGGCGAATAATCAGCAAAAGTTAAGTCAGCCCAATCGGTACTAGGGTAATTAATTGGATCATCTCCAGCGGCATACTTGCTGATATCTTCTTGTGAGAAAGGACGATCTCTTCCATACCTATCTGCAATTTCATTCTCATAAATAGCAAATTGTTCAGATGTCATTAAATCTGGTTGGGCCGAAAAAGATGAAACATTATAAGTTGTTGACAAATTAATGGTAGGCTTACCTGTTTTACCTCTCTTAGTAGTAATAAGAATAACACCATTTGCTGCACGTGCACCATAAATTGCAGCTGCACCATCCTTTAAAATCGTTAAAGATTCAATATCCTGAGGAGATAAATGAGAGAAAGTGCTAGCTGTAATTCCATCAATAAGTATCAAGGGTTCATTGTTTCCTAATGTTGACTTACCACGAATCAATAATGTCATATTATCGGTTTCGCCCGGATAACCTCCGCGATCGGAAATAATTAAACCAGGAACCTTACCCGATAGTGATTTAGCCACATCTTGACTTGAAGAATTGCTTATCTCTTCAGCTTTTATTGTGCTAATTGAACCTGTTACCTCTCCTTTTTTACGAACCGTATAACCAATGGCAACTACCTCTTCGAGGTCAACGGCATCTCCTTTTAAAGTTGCATCAATTGTACTTTTACCGGCAGCTGGTATTTCTTGAGATGCCATACCTATAAATGAAATAACCAATACGTCGGTGTCGTTTACCCCCGGCAAAGTGTAGTTTCCATCAATGTCAGTAATTGTTCCGTTTGTTGTACCTTTAATACTAACCGTAACGCCAGGAAGTGGCATGCCAGAATCGTCAACAATGGTACCTTTGATAGTTTTGGTTTGTTGAAGAATACTTTCTTCGAATTTTGGTTGATCAATAAACTGATCTGCTTTTGCCAAAGTGGGAGTTAGAGAAGATCCCAGAGCAAATAAAATAGCAATTCTAAAGCGGTTACAATAGAATTTGGTTAAAAGAGGCAAATAAGTACGCTCCTCTTTTGACTTCTGCATTTTTTTCATAAGTTTTGCATTAGAGTGAATAAATTGTTTTGTTCGCAAAACATTGTATTCAGCAGAGAGATGTGCCAGCTTCTCTCTGCATTTACATGATTTTTACAATCGCATGTTTTGTAGTTACATTTCGCTTTAATTTGTTAACCGTGCCAGCGATTAACAAATCGTAACAAATTTCTATAATTTTTAATTATCAAGATGAGCGTATTTTAACTCATACCTACACTATTTTACCCCATAAATTAATTCACTAATCTTTTTAAATGCAACAAACGATTAGTTACCTGAGAATTATATAAAAATTCACTTATTTAGAGATGATAATATTATCCTATTTTTAAAACTATAGGTCCTTCGATACCCCTTTGTATTCTTTTGAATAGTATTATTCGTACTATAATAGAATCTGTATTAAATTTGCATCAAATCTTAAAACAACAACACATTGTCTTATATTTTTGAATTAACCGGAATTAACCCAAAATGGTTCTTAATATGGGTGGGCTCAAGTATTCTGGCTATTAGCATACTCCTACTTATAATTAAACAACTCAGAAAGGCCACAAACAAAAAGCAAAAGAAGATTAACAAGAAAAGAATCCAAACTTGTATCGAGTTGATCGTAGGAATATTAATACTAATAAGTACGTATTTATATATAGAAGGGGATTATACGAGCACACGAAAGGAAAATACCTATCTATCAAAATCAGAGCACCTTTTTGGCATTGACATTTCTCATTATCAAGGTAAAATTGAGTGGGATATCCTGAGGACTTCAAAACATCCTGTTGAATTCATATTTATTAGGGCTAGTATGGGTTCAGACGGAAAGGATAAGACATTTAAAAATAATTGGAAAAAAGCAAGCGAACGCGAATACATTGTTGGCGCCTACCACTATTATCGTCCAAATGAGAATTCAAATTTACAGTTTAACAATTTTAAATCGCAGGTAAAACTTGGTTCTGGTAACTTACCTCCTGTATTAGATATTGAAGAAGCCAGTAAGTATGGTTCAGAGAACTTGAGGAAAGGAGTATTGAATTGGCTGCACCTAGCAGAAAAACATTATGGAGTTAAACCTATCATTTATACAGGTCGTGCTTTTTACAAGCAACATTTAAGTGGACATATTGAGCACTATACACTTTGGATTGCTGCCTATTCTGGATCGCACAGAATGCACTCCATAAATTGGAAACTTCACCAATTTACTGATGAAATAATTATAAAAGGTTCTAATGAATTTGTTGATGGCAACTTTTTTAATGGTGATATAAATGATTTACAAAAACTATGTATTCCCTAATTAAGTAACACATAATCGGTGATATTTAGAATTTAGAACAAGTTTGTTTATTTATTCTCAAAGCTAAAGAATGATATACGATCTGTTAACTTATCAGCCTTTTCTTTCAATTCTTTAGACCTTAGTGACATTTGCTCTGCTGAAGATGTGTTATTTTGCGTTTCACTATTTAACATCTGAATGGCATTATTTATTTGAGTTGCCCCTTCATTTTGCTCAATACTACTAGCCGTAATCTCGTGAATTAATTCTGATGTAGATTCCATCAAAGGCATTGAGGACTTTAAAAGTTCTATGGCTGCTTCTGATTGCTCAGCTCCTTGTACCGAAAACTCTTGAATTTCTAGAGCCGCTTGTTTACTTCTCTCAGCCAACTTTCTTACTTCACTTGCTACTACAGAAAAGCCTCTTCCATGCTCGCCTGCTCGCGCAGCTTCAACAGACGCATTAAGAGCTAATATATTGGTTTGTTCGGCTATGTCATTAACCACTTTAATTTTTTCAGCAATATCCAACACCGATTGTAATGCAACCATGGCTGCAGTGTTTCCTTTACCAACTGCTATATTGGCTTCCTGCGCAATTTGTTCGGTTTTCTTTGATGTTTCTGTACTTTGATCAATATTTGCAGCCATCTCTTCCATAGACGAAGAAATCTCTTCTAGAGAGGAGGCCTGGTTAGAGGCTGAATCTGCAATGCTAGATGCCGTATCATTTAAGCCATTCCCTACTTCCATTAAGTCATCTGCATTTTGATCTATATCTTTAACAACCCCTCCAAAAACATCAACCATTTTAACTATTGATCGCTGTATTGCCCCTATTTCATCATCGCTTTTTAAACGACTCATATTTGCTCTTAAGCTAAGATTTCCTGATGCTAACTTTTCTAAATCATCCTTAGTATTATTCAATGGATTCTTTACTATCCTACTGGTTATGTATACTATAATAAATGTAATGGCAATTGTTATTAAAAAAGCTAAAGCATAAGGATATACATCTTTAAAATTTTCGGCAAATCGCGTATTAATTACCACCAACATGATATTAATACCCCAAAGCAAACCTATTTTAAAAAAAATACTCTTTTTAAAAACAGTTTTTAAAATAAAGGTAAGGGCAATACTTCCTCCAATTAAGGTTAAAATGGCTTTTAAAACTATAGGATTCATAAACAATTCAGTAAAGTTTAATTATTACCTTAACGGAAAAAAATAATTAAGGTTACTTATCCTTAAAAA
The DNA here is from genome assembly GCF_947489045.1 of Saccharicrinis aurantiacus. Lineage (NCBI taxonomy): Bacteria > Pseudomonadati > Bacteroidota > Bacteroidia > Marinilabiliales > Marinilabiliaceae > Saccharicrinis > Saccharicrinis aurantiacus. The sequence goes on along the minus strand of NZ_CANLCN010000003.1, from coordinate 57,737 downwards.
TTCCTTTCATGTCTATAAGACTAAATTAAAAGCTCATCTCAGCTCTAAAAAAGATACCATGCTTATTAGTATAAGATTTATCGATATATGTTCCGCCAAGTTGTCGTACATACTCAACACGCAAAACTTTAAATATGTTGGTTAAGCCAAATCCAATTTCGGCATAAGGTACTGTAGGGTCATTATGGTAATAAGTTGGTAGATCGAAAACACCATTATATGAATTGGTTAAATCACCATAATGTGTTTTTAACGACACTATTTCACGCAGTTTTAATTCACGAATTAAAGGAATCTTATTAAGTACCATACCGCCTCCATTAAGATGGAGGTGTGCATTACCATATAAGTTATGAGCAAAAGAGGCGTGGTGCAATAAATTATACTGATACTTAGAGTAACCAAATGACATTGAACCCACAGGTTGATCTAAGATATCGTAAGGAGCATCACCCATAAGATATCCACCATTAACCATGTACACAATAAAGGCCTGACCTAATATTAAACGGCCCTGCACAGAACCTCGTATGTGTGCATACAAACCCGAGTCGCCAATATCTCCATCGTGAAGTTTTACTTGTCCTATATCCACACCAAAATTTACGATAGGTACAGGCGTTGAGTAATACACTCGGGTAAAGAAATAAGTGTCAAACTTTTGGCCAAATGCATAACGCATATTAAAAAGCACTCCGTAATTTGAATAGTCGTTATAACTCACACCATCTTTTGTAAAACTCACATCAGGTGTTTGAGTGGTTTTGGTATAATAAGGCGCAGCCTCTATATGCAAATCATTCTCAGCATTATATTCAAAGCGCATTTCAAAACTCTTATCCTCCTTTATGTAAGGATTCCTTTCGGTTGAAGTAAGCGCTCCGATAAAGTTACTATTGCCCTTGTTATTGGGGTTATTTTTCACAAATCGAAGAAATTTATCTTGCGAAAGAAGGTTATAATCATCAGAATAACTCATCCTTAAAATTACCTTATCAGTAGGCAAAGGTCGGAAAGCTATATTTGTACCGTACTTAAATTCTTCGCTTTTGGTTCCGTAACCTAAAAATCCACCCACATAAAAATTATCCCACAGTTTTTCACTAGTTCGTAATGGAACTGTAATTCTGTTGCCTTCTATTTTATTGGTACTATAAATATCGAATACAGGGCCAATATCTACTTTTCCAACATTTAAATAGCTCGATAGCGCCATACCACCAACTCCATCTGCCGCTTTTACATATGTGTTTTCCTTTAAAGTTTCTACTTTCCGATAGGTACTATCTCCCACAAAGGAGGAAGAAAACTCATCTTGAAACTTCCATTGGTTTCCTTCTATATTATCAAGATTGGACGAAGTAGAGTAAATAGTTGACTTATTTACCAACCAGTTTCCACTGGATACCTGATCAATTCGTTCAGAATCGTATTGCGAAGTATCTTTATTTAGCGTTAACGACATATTTATATCAATACTCTGTTTGTCGTAAAACCAATCGCCATTGGGGAGTTGCTTATAGGCAACCTTACCCTTAAAACCATTTACAAAGTTAATGTTGGCTTCTTTAGGTATTTGAGCCGATATTTCAGTAATGGCATAGCTTCCCTCTTCAACTACAAACTGACCCGAGAATAAAGAATTGTATCTGTTTTTAGGCGCATAAGTAAAATGATAATACTTTTTATCGTTTACCCGGGTGCTATCGTTAAAGTATAAATTGTAATGCAACATTGCACTGCTGCTAATGGGTGATATGAATCCGCGCTCAAGTATGAAAATTTGATCTTTATAAAAATCTAAATCCACAACCACACTTCTTAAAATGTAGTTTTCAATGGCTTGATTAATTCGTGGAAATATACCGTCCTTTTTACTATAAACCACCTCAGTATTTTCACCCTCAACTCTTTGAGCTTCTTCGGCTAAATATACTGGAGAAAACCGTAGAGTTTGGTTTTCCATTTCTATGCTTACATCGTTTATATTGTCAAAAGCACGAGATATGATAGAGCTGGTATCAATGGCGGTATATACTGTTGTATTTTGAACAGATTTATAGTTGTTAACCGACCTTATTTGTCTGCGGTTTTCTTTTTTGTGTTCCTGAATTCGTTTAAATATAACCTTTGCTATAGGCATTTTTGCATTAATGGTTACATCATCAATTACTTGTACTTCTTTTGCCAGATGTATGGTAGTTTTTGCATCACTATTTTTATTAATTGATACTTCATTACTAATGTAGCCAACAGATGATGCACAAAGCGTATTACCACTTGGGTTTGCAATAGAGAAGTATCCATCAGCATCGGCAGTTACCCCCTGAATAGTACCTTTAATCCATACATTAGCGAAAGGAATAGTTTCTTGGCTATTCTTTTCTTTTACATACCCTGAAATACTTTGTGCGTAAACCTGAGCACTAATAATGAATAAAATAATACCAGCTATTCCTTTCTGAAACATATAATTTAGTTGCTAGTATCTTTTTTCATTAACCAATAAAGTCCTTTAACCCCAATTTTAATATCATCAAGCTTAAACAATACTAATATTTTCTCAGTATATGCTATTGCTCCCCATCCTACAGCTAGATAATACATCCAAGGGTAAAACCCGAATACAAACAAAATGAAGAAGAAGATGCTTTGAACATATCCTGCAGAAACGGCTGAGTATAAATGCAAACCTGGTATTTTTCCAAATCTGAAAAAAGATACAAAGTAACTCAATACAAACACCGTTAAAAAGATATATAAAATCAGAGCATGCGGTTCTATTTCAGTCCATTTAAAGATAAATAAACCCAATAAAGCCATGGCGTAAGTGCAGATATCCGCAAGGTTATCTAAGGCAGCTCCAAAGTTGGTTTGTAGCTTAAAGTATCGAGCAATATTTCCATCCAATACATCACTCACTAAACTTATACAAAGTAGTGTTACAAAAATACTCTCTTCTCCTGTAAGGGCCATTACTAATATTACAGGAAATACCAAGAGGCGGTAAAGACTGATTAGGTTAGGAACGTTTAATACGTTTTCTCCTTTTACTATTATTTGTTTCATATGCTAATAATTAGTTGTCATACGGAACTCACAAATAAAATTGATGACCCTTTTGTGTATAAATTGGGATAATCAAATTTGCATGCTCGTTTAATCGTTTTTAAAAAATAATTTCACTATTTAAGTGTTAAAACTAAACCGTGATAATTGAGTGTATATACATCCAAAAAATGGTTTTGTAATAATGCTATTAACTTGCTTTTGGCATTAACTGTGCTCCTTTAGGGGTTCGCAGAGTATTAATAAAATATTCTAACATCTTAGCTACATTATTTTCTTTAACAGTATTGTTGTTTTCTTTGTCTAATGAATCTAATTGCGTTGTATCAAATCTCAGATTGGTGCTGATGTAGTTCCCAGTAAACGACATACCCACCGAAACCAAACGCTCAACAGGTTCCATTTCGTTTTTATCAAGCTCAGATACAGGTATAATACTGATTGGCATTAACTTAGCAATACTATCAATTATATAACGATTTGGTGTTGAATATTTAGCAATACAATTAATAATAACCGGAGGGTTTTCTACTTCAACGGTTCTCTTTAAATAATTTACTACAGTGTCTATCGGAATCAGGTTTTGTGTTGAATTAGAATCAACTACCATTCTAACTTTTTTATTGGGATATCGATTAGATAAACTATACATCCTTTTTGCAAAATCAAAAATTCCATAATCGGTTTTTGTAATGCCCGAAGTACTATGCCCAACTACCTGCGATAGTCTTATAACATGCGCTCTCGTACCATTATCATCAATATGCTTTTTTACTACATTTTCAGCATATCGCTTCGATTGTTCATAGTAGTTTCTAAATTCACTGATATCGGCATTATCGTAGAATTTTTCTTCAAATACACCCTCGTGTTTACCACACGAGTATGCTGTGCTAATAAAGAAAAAGCGTGAATTTACATTAGAGTATTCATTGTATACGTTTAATGAGTTTTCTAATCCATCAATGTTTGTGCTAAAAATCTCGTCTCTCGATTTAAGATCGTACTTTAATTTTAGATTAGCGGCAAAGTGGTAATAATCAAAATTACCACTAAATATGATTTTTAGTAAAGCCTTCGAAAGTCCAAAATCTGCCTCTAATAACCCGTAAGAGAACACTTTAAGATTTTTATTATTAGAGTGCTTTCCATCAGTAGTTTCCTCCAATACATTATACATTCTCTCGTTGGCTGATAGCTTTTTGTTTCCTCTTACCAAGGCAATTACTTCATAACCTTTATCTAATAATTCATTAATAAAGTTAGAAGCAACATATCCGTTGGCTCCATTAATTATTATCTTTCTCATTGTTGTATTTTTTTCTTGTTTAAAAAGTGTGGGTACTATAAAAATATAAGTAGTATACATGCTATACTTACTGGTATACTAAGGTTGTCGGACCCGCGCCAACTGAATAGTTCACTCATAGCTCCAATAATGGCTATTATTGCAGATAGCCAAAATGTTTTTATATCAAATACTCCCCTATAGTAGTATATTGCAATTAGGCTAATCACAAAGCTCATACTAACAAATGCCCCTGTGCCTAACCATGTTTTCTGATATTTACGACCAAATAGAACTACTTGGTTGTTATATTTTTTAATGTTCATACCAAGTATAGCAGCCATAGGATCGCAAATAGCTAATATTAACATTGGTAGGATATAAATAAACTTGTTTTCGAGGTAGCTCGATGCTAAGAATGTTACGTAAATAGATAAAGGTAATAGATAACTTCCGACTGATTTACGCTTTATATCGTGTATTGATTTAAGTTGCTTGGTTTGTTGCGTAAAATACAAGCCTGCAAAAAATATGAGTGCTAGCCCAAGTACATACCAATGCGATTCAATCATATATGGCATCGGTATTACCGCAATTATTGAGGCAAAATGAGCAAACTTCCGTGTTATTTCACCCTTTATTTTAAAGCGTCTGTAGTTTAATTCGTTAAAGCCAAGTAGTATTACTATTCCTATTAAATAGAAAAACGATAGAGTAATTATATTTCCCATTATTAATGTTTTTAAAAGTTGAAAAGATTTATACATACTGCTACCCATGCACCACCAGCTATAAGGCTATCAAAGCGGTCGAGCACGCCACCATGGCCAGGTATTAAGTTGCTATAATCTTTCACTTTATATTTTCGTTTGTAATATGATGCTGCTAAGTCACCTAGCATGGCAAATACAATAATGCCAATGGCAAGTGTAATTATATGAAGCGGGGAGTTATTATAAAGGCTATTAAGCAATAGCGCACTAGCTGTAGCTACAATTGTTCCGCCAACTAAACCACCTAATGTTTTATTCGGACTAATTGTGGGAAACAACTTTGTTTTACCCCAAAGTTGACCTGTGATTTGGCTAAAACTATCGAATATGGATAGTACCAGAAATGTAAATAATATGATGTTTTTAGGAATCTCGCTAAAACGATATAAGCCTATAGAGAGTAAACTAAATAGTATGAGGGATGCCAGAAAAAATGCCTTATTCTTTTGCTTTGATTTATAAAACAGCCTAAGCAATTCTGCTAAACCTATACCAATTATAGCAACACATAAATATTTAAATACAATTGGGTTTATAACTATACTGAAAAACAGCGCGTTTATAATTATAAAATAGGTTCCAAACTTGGTATAGCTTTTTTTGGCAACATCAGCAGGTTTGTTTCTGTTGATCACATAGAAACCAATTCCGCCTAAAATAAAATAGCTTATAATAATAATGTATATAGTTGTTATCATACTAAAGGTTTATTTTAAAATCATGATTATTCCAACAGTAAAAAGTACTACAGCATAAATAAAGCGGGCTTTAGATTCTTTATTGTTGGTGTTTGTTTTTGAAATTATTTTAGGTCCAATGAAAGCTCCAATAATTGATCCTGCTGTTAAAAATAAGATCAGCGTTAAATCAATTTTACCGATTAATAAGTGTGCTGTTATTGAGGCTATTGTATTTATCAAAACAACAAATAAGGAGGTTCCTATTACTAGCCTTAAGGGTAACTTTAAAGATAATAATCCGGCTAAAACCGGACCTGTTCCGCTTGTACCAAAGCTACCAGAAATTGCCCCCCCGAATAAACCATATATTGATGATTTAATATTTCGAGAAATAGGAGTTTGATTTAGATTGCTATTATTGGTTTTAAGAAGAGCTTTATAGGCAATGCTTAAGGATAAAATTATTGTGTAAGCTCCAAAGCAACTTTTAAGCAATTGTGGAGAAACTATTGATGTGATATATGCGCCTATAAATGCTCCTGCAAGTCCAAATATAACAAATGGCAACCCTGTTCTAAAGTCTATATTGTTTTGTTTCAGATGCCCGTAAGTACCCACTAACCCTATGGGAAGAGTAGCTACTAGAGATGTAATTACAGCTGTTTGTGTAGGTACACCTAAAACAATTGTTAGTATTGGTAGAAAAAAAAAGCCACCTCCACCTCCTAGTACTGTGGCAAATAAACCGATGATGAACCCTACTATTGGTAGTATATAATAAATAGGTTCTATAGAAGAGTAAAAAAACATGGTGTAGAGTTAATTGCAGTATTCTAGATAAATATCGGCTATGGAATGTTTAATCTTAGCATTTGTTAAAATGCCATCTGTATATGTATACTCATGAGTAACATCGCCCTTGTTATTTACTAACGCATACATGTGGTCTCCAATAGATTTAATAAATCTTTTTTCACCACTCTTCTCTTTATAAACATGCTCAATATCAACGGGCTCATTAAAATACAATAGGCTTCCTGTATATGTAATAGGCTCATTTATATATACTGTATCATTATCTTTAACGCAGATATAGTCATTTGCATCAGCTATAAGCCATGTATCAGAATCTAATTTGTTATTTTTCTTTGTTTGCAGATGTGATTGTAAAAGTCTTCCATCCTTATGAGTTGTGTATAATGTGTATTTTATTTTATATGGTAATAACACCTTTACCCTAATTTCATTAACACTTTCTGTAGTAATGAGGCCTTCATTATTAGTATACTGTGTTACTGTAAATTCACCTACATTCATACCCAGAGATTTCACATTATATCTCATCGATTTTATGTTGTGCTGTGCAGATACTTGAATTAAGCAAATACTGAATAGTACTAACAAGAGTTTTCTTTTCATTTTGAATTTGAGCAATTAATGTTAGAATTGAATTTGTGATGTAAAATCATCCTATTGACCTTTCAAAAGTAAAGGACATCATTCCTCGAAAATCAATTTTAATACTTAAGTGATAAAAACAATGTTTGAAACGTACAAATCGTATTATAAGTTGGAGAGTAAAGAAAAGTGAGCTATTATTATTTCTTTTGAAAAAACAACATACTAGAACTCTAAGTTATCACAATAAGACACGACAATAAAGAATTAACAACCAAACAAATACACCTATAAACCACGCATTACAAAAACTCATGTAAGAAAAGCACTCTGACGTTCCTAGGTTTAGGGCTTTCTAATCTTTGGTTCCATAAAATAGAAAAGCAGCAAAAGGGTTTACCTTTTACTGCTTTAATTTATTTGAAGATTTTAAGTATGATAGTACTTATCAATCATTCACTTTATTCTCCGATATTGAGAAATGCCATTTAAGAACTCTACACTTTATATCAATTCCTAAACAGAATATTATCATTAGCCACATCAATATAGATGGTAGAACTTCGCTCTATTGTATCTGCTAATATTTGTTTTGATAATTCATTAATCACATTTTTTTGTATTAAACGTTTTATGGGCCTTGCACCAAATACCGGATCAAAACCTGCTTTAGCCAAAAACTTAGCAGCCTCATCTGTTAATTCAATATCAACTCCTTTTTCATTTAACATCTTTTTAATGCTATTAAACTGAATATGTACAATCTGCTCTAAATCTGATTCAGACAAAGGGGTAAACATGATAATATCATCTATACGATTTAAAAATTCGGGTCTGATAGAATTTCTCAATACTTGAAATACCTCATCCTTTGTTTTATCGATGGTATCAATGCTCGAACCCAACTCAGCAAAGTTTCTCTGTATCACATCAGAGCCCGCATTAGATGTCATTATTATAATTGTGTTTTTAAAATCAACAACTCGACCTTTATTATCGGTTAAACGACCATCATCGAGTACCTGTAATAGAACATTAAACACATCAGGATGGGCCTTTTCGATTTCATCGAGCAAAATTACCGAATACGGTTTTCTACGCACCGATTCTGTCAACTGTCCACCCTCATCATATCCTACGTATCCAGGAGGGGCACCAATTAAACGAGAAACTGAATGACGCTCTTGATACTCTGACATATCAATACGTGTCATTTTTGTTTCATCATCAAAAAGGTATGAAGCCAAAGCCTTTGCCAATTCTGTTTTTCCAACTCCTGACATCCCCAAAAAGATAAATGATCCTACAGGTCGCTTTTCATCTTGTAGACCAGCCTTACTCCTTCTAACCGCATCGGCAACAGCCTCTATTGCTTCTTGCTGACCAACAACACGTTTATGTAATTCGGCCTCAAGACTGAGTAGTTTTTCCTTCTCACTTTTCAACATTTTTGTGATAGGAATACCAGTCCATTTACTAATTACTCCTGCAATATCCTCAGAATCTACCTCTTCTTTTATTAAAGAGTTTTCGTGTTGTTTATCCTGAAGTTTAGCTTGCAAATTAATAATGGATTCTTCCGCCTGTTTTATTTTTCCGTAACGCAACTCAGCTACTAAATCAAACAAACCTTCTCTTTCAGCTTTTTCTGCCTCAAACTTAAAGTGCTCTATATCTGATTTATTCTTTTGTATGGCATCCACAAGGTTTTTCTCTTCTTGCCATTGTGCTCTAATAAAAGTTCGTTTATCGTTTAACTCTGCAATTTCTCGCTCTAAAGCTGAGAGTTTAGTATTATCCCCCTCGCGCTTTATTGCCTCGCGCTCTATCTCCAACTGCTTATACTTTCTATCAAGCTCATCCAACTCCTCAGGAACCGAATTAATCTCAAGTCGCAACTTAGCAGCAGCCTCATCAATTAAATCAATAGCCTTATCGGGCAAGAAGCGATCAGAAATATATCTGCTAGATAATTCCACTGCAGCAATAATTGCATCATCTTTTATACGTACTTTATGATGCGATTCGTAACGCTCTTTCAAACCCCTAAGAATAGAAATGGCACTCAAATTATCAGGTTCTTCTACCATTACCTTCTGAAAACGGCGTTCTAAGGCCTTATCCTTTTCAAAAAACTTTTGATATTCTGCTAAAGTTGTAGCCCCCACTGATCGTAATTCTCCACGAGCTAATGCAGGCTTTAAGATGTTTGCTGCATCCATCGCTCCTTCTCCTTTACCTGCACCAACTAAAGTATGTATCTCATCTATAAATAGGATAATTTGACCATCACTTTCAATTACTTCTTTTACAACAGATTTTAAACGCTCCTCAAACTCACCTTTATATTTAGCACCAGCAACAAGAGCTCCCATATCAAGAGAGAATATTTGTTTATTTTTTAAGTTCTCAGCAACATCACCATTCATTATTCTAATGGCCAAACCTTCCGCAATTGCAGTTTTACCTACCCCGGGCTCTCCAATTAATATTGGGTTATTTTTAGTTCGACGCGACAAAATTTGCAACACCCTGCGAATTTCGTCATCTCTACCAATTACAGGATCGAGCTTTCCATTTTGTGCTTGATCGTTCAAATTTATTGCATACTTCGACAAGGCATTATAAGTATCTTCCGCAGTTTGGCTATCTACTCTAGCACCTTTTCGTAATTCAATAATTGCGGCCTTTAAATCTTTAAAAGATACACCAGCATCCTTTAATAAATTAGAAACTTCACCTTTAACCTTTACTAAAGCCAAAAGAATATGCTCAATACTTATATACTGATCTTCTAATTCAGTTTTTAATTCAGTGGCTTTATTTAATACCTCATTAGCCCCTCTTGATAAATAGGGCTCACCCCCACTAACTTTTGGATAAGCATTTATTATCTGATCTAAGATTAAATCGACTGAACGTACTCCAAGTTTCTGAAAAATATGCGATACTAATTGATCACCTACCATTAATACGCCCTTTAGTAAATGACCGGGCTCAATAGCTTGATTACTATTTGATGAGGCAATTTCTACTGACTTATGAACGGCCTCTTGTGCTTTTATTGTATAATTATTTAAGTTCATACCCTTTTTATTTAATTAATTATTTAACTGAAATTAAACCATTAATAACATGCTTACATATTATGATTAATTCCTTCTCGATTTGATAGTCATCAAAAGGCAAACCAATCTTAATTTACTGAACTATTGACATTAAAACACTTCTTACAAAGTCACTATGTCATTGATTTAAAGTTTTATACTGTCAATAATTCCGAATTATACTCCACAAAAAAAGCGAGACCAATACAATTGACCTCGCTTACTCTATTATTAATTCCTCTTATCCTAAGAGCTCTATTTCTTTAACCGTTACATTTATGGATGACTTTGCGTCACCCGTTTTACTAGTATAAGCCGAACACGTTGGTTCTCCTTCTATCAGAACTTTTGTTCCTTTTTTTAAATAATCAGCTATGTTTGTTTCGCTTTCTTTCTTTTTCCAAATTGCAGCACGTATCCATTCTGTACGTTCTACCTTTTCTCCTTTGTTATTTTTATAATCCCTTGAAACGGCAATATCAAAATTAATGGCCTTTTGATTTCCAACTTCGTTTATAGTGGCGTCGTTTCCTACGTAACCACTCAAAATAATTTTTAGCATAACTTTAGATTAGTAAAACCTGTTTGGTTTAAATTATTACTCGTATTTAATTTATTAATAATAATTGCATTAGGAGTATTGAAGCTACACAAAAAATATTAATCCTCAAAAATCAAAGCACATAAAATTAAACAAAACAACTATTTACACAAACAAAAAACCCCAAGTACAGCGAATTGAGCTTTACTTAGGGCCTGATATATTTTTACTATATGTATTCTAATAATCTTTATCTTGGTTTTTCTCTAACATCTTTTTAGTGCTTAATAAACCACATGCGGCGTAAATATCTTCACCTCTTGATTTTCGAATAGTAGTAATAACTTTCTTCTGTTCTAAAACTTCTTTGAAATGTTCCATAACAACATCTGAACTACCCGTTAAAGGTGTATCAGGAATAGGATGAAATTTAATTAAGTTTATACGAGCATTTACCCCAGACATTAGCCTAACCAATTCTTTTGCATGTTCAGGACTATCATTAACACCATCAAACATTATGTACTCAAATGAAATGCGACGCTGGCGTCCAAAATCATACTCCTTAAGCGTATCCATCACTTGCTCAATTGGATATACATTTTCAATTGGCATCAATTCTTTACGCTGCTCATTATAAGGACTGTGTAAACTTATGGCAAGATGCGCTTCACTTTCTTCAATAAATTTACGCATTGCAGGTATAACTCCGATAGTGGATACGTTTATTCTACGTGGACTCCAAGCAAAACCCCAATCGGAAGTGATAATCTCAAGACTTTTCATCACTTCATCAATATTATCCATGGGCTCTCCCATTCCCATATATACCAAGTTAGTCAATTCATCCGTTTCCGGGATGCTTACCATTTGATTTAATATTTCACCAGTGGTTAAATTCTTTTGAAAACCTTGTTTACCAGTCATACAAAACAAACAACCCATTTTACAACCCACTTGAGAACTCACGCAAAGTGTTTTTCTGTTTTCAGAGGGAATATAAGCAGCTTCAATAAACTGATTAGAAACAGTAGTAAAAAGGTATTTTTTAGTACCATCAACCGATTCCTGAACCTTATTGTAATTAGTTAAACCGATTATATATTGTTCGCTTAAAATAGCTCTATTCTTTTTAGAGATATTCACCATAGAGTCAAACTCACTCACCTTCTTTTTGTACAACCAATCTGCCAACTGTTTGGCTACAAATGCAGGCATACCCAACTCTTTGCAAATATCTTTTATCTCGTTAAGTGTTTTTCCAAACAATGCTTGCTTACTCATACTATTATTTTTTGCATCAAAGCATTAGCTAATGATGATCTTATAAATTAAACGAAATGGCTAATTATTGATGCTCTAAAAATATATCTCGGCCATAATATTTTCAAAAGGAACGCCCTTTGCTAATATTAAGTCTCGAACATCTACAACCATTTCAGGATTGCCGCAAAGGTAATATTTAATTTGCTTTGGTAAAGTATCTTGCTTTTCTATCCAAGCAGATAATCTTTCATTAAATATATTATCTGCTTTCTCTTGCGTGCAAAATCGCATATAGTTATTACCAATTTTATTAAGCATCAAATCTTGAAAAAGAAACTGATCGAGATATCGAGCTCCATAGATGAGCTTTTTTGGCGGCTTAATACCCGATTCAATCATTGAAATAAAAGGGGCAATTCCGGTACCTGTTGCAATCCACCACTCTTCTGAATTTGAAGGAATAAACTCACCAAATGGTTCAGTAACCATTATCGAATCTCCAGCCTTTAATTTAGCTAGTTTAGGCGTTAAAAAGCCTTCTTGTTTAATATCAAATAATATTCGCATTTCATTAGCAGTATTGCTACTTGCTATGCTATACAAACGAGGTTCGTGCGATTTATCAAGCGCAATAGCGACAACCTGACCGGGTTTGAATTTAAATTTACGGGTAAAGCTCAGTATAAAATAATTATCTGCTATTTCGGAAACTGATGTGACCAAATGCTTATGTAGTTGTTTAATTTTTTGAGGCATTTTATTAGTATTTACAGGCAAACACAAAAAAGCCATGCTTTGTTTAGCATGGCTACATATTAAGTTTATTATATTATAGAATATCTATTTTACAGGAATATAAATTTCACTAATCCACTTGCGGGAGTCAGGCTCATCCATCGGATTAGTAATATATAATTCGTACCCAGCATAATCTTGCGATTGCATATTTTTTTGCCCTTGCATATAGCTCATTCCCGCTGACCACGCATTGCCTATATATTCATAATCGCCAGTAAATACAACTTTAACAGCTTTACCCGCATCAATTGTTGAAGAAATGAATCCTTCCGAGGCCTCTATTTTCTTATCAAGAACTCCACCTGCTACAAACTCTAATTCTGGATTAAAAATATCAAACTGAGTATAAAGTGTAATTCCTTTAGTTGATTTAAGATTATTTTTTTCTACCTCTTGCCAAACATCGTACATGGCCTTTTGCATTAGTGGTCCTAAATCTTCAAATGTGGTTCTTTGGGCCTTTCCTAGGTATGCAATTTCAGGTATATCAACTACTCCTATAATCTCAACTTTAGAAGCAACGTAACCTTTTTCAGCCAATCCTTTTATCATTTTTAAACCTCGCTCATAATCCATACCAATTAAAGGCTCCATCATTTTAGTCATAAAACGAGCAAAAAATGGCATTTCTCCTTTCATGCCCCATGTTACCTTTGATGTTGAGTCGTTTAATGATTCAAATATCCAATACACATCCGATTTTGATTCCATTGGAGTTTTAAAACGAATCTCTTGGTTGATGAGTTTATTTTTTTCAAGTTGCAGATGTTCAATTGTTCCTATTCCTACCAACTCACCTTCCCATGAGTATGTATCACCGATATCTGAACCACTTCCGGTTACATCTACTTTTGCATCTGGCTCCATACATAACCACGGCGACCATTCGGTCCATGTTTTGAAATTATTTACAAGAGGAAAAACCTTGTCAACAGACTTGTTTATTACAATTGATCGTGTTACATTGTAGTGTGATTCTAAGGTATATAACCAAATAGCAACTCCTAAAATTGCTAAAACAATAACCGCTAATACGGCAAGCAATATTTTTTTCATAATTAATACTTTAGGGATAATATTATATGTTAATCACTTTTCTATTTTCATTTTTCAGAGGTTGATAAAGAAAACTCCCTACGGGCAATTTCCATACTATTAAAGAGTGTAACGTTACTTTTGTTTATAATCAATCGCTTTTTTCTAAGTGAATTATAAACATATATCTTATCAAACTAGTATAGTTAATTGATTCCGAATCAAAATCCTTAAAATCAATTCTAGAATTATTTACTATACTTACAAATAATAGATATCCGATCCTTTACTTTCTCTATTCACATTATCAATCGCTGTAATCTGAATTCCTACTACTCCATTTTCATCTTTAAGCAATGAATTTAGCAATGCTTTTTTTTCGGAATTAATTAACTTTAATTGTCTAACACCACCTTCTTTAATTGTATATAGTGCATAATATTTCACACTCGATTTATCCTTACACTTCCACTTAATTTTACCGTTTCTAGAGATGTTTAACTTATTAGGAGTTGCAACTCTTTTGTTAGGAGTATTTATACAAACTGGCAACAAAGCTGGATATTTGTATTGCACAGATAAACTATCCGACACCCCTAAACTATTTTGAGAAAAGAATTTATGCCTAAAAAAAACGCTTCCTTTAATACCTTCTGTATTTCTTGTTTTTTTAACTTGATTTGGAATTTCTGAAGGGTTTCGCCAAGCGCCATCTTTACTATCAACCTTATAAAGTGCGTGACCCACATAAACGTCCTTACCAAAGCTATTTTGGGCCCACCAATTTACCAAGTAATTATACGGAACTGCTTTATTTTCATCTGACCAATAAACTTGAGGTGTTATATAATCAATCCAATCTTTCTCTAACCAAAGTAATACATCGGCATACAAATCATCATAATTCGTAACACCTGCCCTGGTAGCACTTCCGCGTTCATCTTTATCTTTATTTCGCCATACCCCGAAAGGACTAATTCCAAACTTAACATTTGGGCTTTCTGTTTTTATAATATTCCCTAAATCTTTAATAATTTCATTTACGTTTTGTCTTCTCCAATCTTCAATTGATAATTTTCTTACATTATATCGTTTATAGGATTCAGCATCTGGTAATTCTTCTCCCGCAATAGGATATGGATAAAAATAATCGTCGAAATGAATACCATCCACCTCATATTTGTTTACTATTTCAGTAACTACGTTACCTATAAACCTTCTTACTTCAGGTACACCTGGATTATAGTATAATTTACCTCCATAATTAAAAGTCCAATTCGAATTCTGCTTAGCAGGATGCTTATCAATTATCTGTTCTGAAGCACTTTGTGTAATCCTAAATGGGTTTATCCAAGCATGGAATTCAATATTGCGTTTGTGCGATTCTTTTATCCAAAACTTTAAAGGATCATATCCGGGTTTCTTTCCTTGCTCACCGGTAATGTACCTTGACCAAGGTTCAAATTTAGATTTATAAAAGACATCGGCTGAAGGCCTAACTTGCACAAAAACAGCATTAAAATTTAACTTTTTGTAATATTCTAACAAGTTAATAATCTCTTGCTTTTGTTGCTTTTCGCTTAATCCCTTTTTTGATGGCCAATCAATATTAGCAATTGAAGCTACCCAAACTCCTCGCAGCTCAATAGAAGGGGTTTGCGCTGACAAAATAATACAACTAAAAAAAAAGAAAACAATAAAAGGAAAACGGTAAAACATTTAAGCTATATTAGTTACGAAATACATCAATGAAATTATAATATTTTAACAATTTTGGCACTTGGTTTGTTAAAGCAATGATACAAAATTTTAGTCTTTTAGAACATAGTTGGTAGAATCTATTAATATAGATTTTACTAACTCATACATTTACTATATATGCAAAATAAACTCTATAATTCTCCAACTTATAAAAAGGTATTTTGGGGATTCTTACTTTTCTTTGGGTTAACAATATTACTCTCAGTACTTATTGTTGATAGTTCAAATAGAACAAGCAAAATTCTAAACCGAAATAATTCAGTCAACTCTCTTCTAAACTCCATATATCACGCGCGTTTAGCAAATGATAGCGACATTGTAAGAGTAGATACTTTAGAAATAAACAATTTATATAAGATTACTAATAAGATTGACAGCTTAGCTCAAATTGCATCTGAACAAGTAACTAAAAAATCAACTCAAAAGTTGTTAACCAAAGTAAGTTCTTCGGTTAGTAATATTAATTCACTGTATAGCGAACTTTCTTTATTACTCGACAGACGAAATAATAGAGTTGAGGATTTAAGAAAAATTTATAATAACATCGATAAACTCAGGGCATTTACCGCTGAAGAAATGAATGAGGTAGATATTAAAGACTACAATTCATACGCTACTTTTGTACAAAGCACTATTTACGAACTAATAGAACTGCAAGACTTTACACCTATATACTCAAACGACTCAGCAGTTGCTTTTAGAAGTAAACAACTTGAATATAGAATCAATAAAGTATTTTATCGAATAGATAATAAGAAAGAACAGTACTTTGATCAGTTAATAGTTAGTAAACTTGGGGAGCTTAAATCGTTTGTTAAAACATACGATGTAGCTCTAGTTCGATTAAGAAGTATTAATACTCAAATTAATAAAACCGAAGAGCATATATTCAATATAGCTAACAAAGCCCAATACTATGCAGAAGAGGCTACCAAAATAGAAGAACAAACCTTACTCTACTACCTTAAAAACAGAGCATTAATACTTTATGGAATTATAGCTTTAACGCTTATATTGACTATATTTCTTTTTAACTATTTTATTAAAAGCATTAGAGCTGATGAAAGAAAAAGAAACTTGTCAGACCAAGAATTACAAAAATCTAAACACCTTTTATCAAGCATAGTAAATAATAGCAACTCTCTAATTTATCTAAAAAACTTAGATGGATTTTATACCATGGTTAACAAGCAATGGTTAAATATATTAGATCAAAAGGAAGAAGATATCATTGGAAAAAATGACTTTGAACTTTTTGATATTGAATATGCCCAAAATTTTTCACGTAACGACAAGAAAGTAATTGAGTCAGGCCTACCATTACTACAAGAGGAAAAGCTGTTTATAAACGGACAAGATGTTATTTATCTGTCAAACAAATTTCCTATTAAGGATGCAGAAGGAAATATTACAGCCATTTGTGGCGTAAGCACCGATATATCCAACCAAAAGAAAATACAACGCGCACTCGAAAAAAGTGATGAGACTTTCCGTAATCTTGTAGCAAACGTTCCAGGTATTGTATTCCAATCGAGTACAGATTACGACAGGGAAATGTTTTACATTAGTGATGAGGTTGAAAAACTTACAGGCTCAAAGGCTGCTGATTTTATTGAAAGCAAATCTAATTTTACTGACTTTATTCACCCTGATGACTTGCTGAAAGTAAATAATATAATTACTCAAGCAAAAACTAATTTTAGTTCGTATAAAGTTGAATATCGATTAATTGATAATACTGGCAAAGAATTTTGGGTGAGTGAGAAAGGAACGGCTATTCGCTCTAAAGGTGATGGCTTGGATGTGCTACAAGGCGTAATTATTGACGTTAGTGATCAAAAGAAGATCTTCTCTGAAATTATATTAAGAGATCGTTTCCTTACTGGACTCTCTGATTCTGTTAACGAATTAATAACCAGACCCAACATAAAAGAGGCACTGCCTATCGCTACTCGAATAATCACCGACAGCTCCGATTATGATATTGGTTTTATCCTGAAAAATGAAAAAACAGAAGACAATGAAGTAATCACTTCACAGTTATTTCAATGGAATAGAAACCAAATTAAGCCAACGGTGAATCAAAACCTTCAAAAAATACCGTTTGAAGAATTAGGAGCTAACCAATACTTTACCTTAAAAGATGGTAAAGAAAGTATAATAGATTTTAATTTAGATAATAGCCAACCTGCATTAAAAAGTCTTAAGCTTACGAATTTGTTACTAATACCAATACATACCAGAGATCATTTTTGGGGTGTATTAGGCCTAGGTTATCAATCGGGTACAATTAGTATATCTCAATCAAACATATCCTTACTAAAGGCCTTTACTGCAACAATTGGCATTACTATCGATAAAGAAAACGATGCACTTGATTTAAAAGAAGCTAAAAACTCAGCAGAACAAGCTACGCATGCAAAAAGCGACTTCTTAGCTAGGATGAGTCATGAAATCCGAACTCCTATGAATGCCATTATAGGGCTTAGTCATCTAGCATTGGTTAAAGAAGATTTAGATTATACCACAAACGATTATTTAAAGAAAATACAATTATCATCTAAAACACTACTTGGGATTATAAACGACATTTTAGACTTTTCAAAGATTGAAGCAGGTAAACTTACACTAGAAAATATAAACTTTGATTTGGAGAATGTATTCTCTGAACTATCTACATTAGTTACCCAAAAGGCCCACGAAAAAGAGCTTGAATTAGTATTTGCCATAAATAACGATGTGCCTCTTAACTTAATTGGAGATCCTTTAAGATTAAGCCAGGTGCTTGTTAACTTGGTAAACAATGCCATTAAATTTACCGAGAAAGGTGAAATTATTGTTGAGGTTAAAACCAACTCTATTAAAAACGATGAAATAGAATTACTCTTTGCCGTTAAGGATACAGGTATTGGTTTAACGCAAGAGCAACAGAAATCATTATTCGAATCGTTTACACAAGCAGACAGTTCTACTACCCGACGTTATGGAGGATCTGGTTTAGGGTTATCTATTTGTAAGCACCTTACCGAATTAATGGATGGTTCTATATGGGTTGAAAGCGAGCATAAAGTTGGTAGTACTTTCTACTTTACGTGTAACATAAATATGCAAGAGATTCAGAAAAAGAATAACACGGTTATTCCTAAAGATATGAAAGGATTGCGTATTCTTGTCTGTGACGATAACGAGCATGTATTGAATAACATTGCCGATATGCTTCGCAATTTCAAGTTTCATGTTACCACTGTAAATAGTGGTACAAAAGCACTTGAAGAAATCAAAAAGAGGAATGATAGTAATCAATTCCAGTTGGTTATAATGGATTGGATGATGCCAAACATGGATGGCATTGAAACCATTGAGGAGATTACAAAACTCTCTAAAACTCAATTACCACAAATGCTAATGGTTACTGCCCACCAGCACGAAAGCATCATTGTAAAATCAGAAGAGCTTAATGTAAGCAGCATTTTATACAAACCATTTTCTTATTCTGATTTGTTTGATGCTATTCTTAAATCATTGGGAAAATCAGTTCAAAGCAGAAGTTTACATTCTAGCCAAGAAGGATTCTATTATAATAAACTCAGCGAATGCACTTGCGAAATGCGACTATTAGTTGCAGAAGACAACCCAATTAATCAACAAATTACCACTGAATTACTCGGTTTAGT
Organism: Saccharicrinis aurantiacus; assembly: GCF_947489045.1. Taxonomy (NCBI): domain Bacteria; kingdom Pseudomonadati; phylum Bacteroidota; class Bacteroidia; order Marinilabiliales; family Marinilabiliaceae; genus Saccharicrinis; species Saccharicrinis aurantiacus. Next base: position 38,347 of record NZ_CANLCN010000003.1, on the reverse strand, counting down.
AAATATCAAAGCTGATATAACTAATAACGGACAAGAAGCCTTACAAGCTGTTAAAAAAGACCCAAATCAATACGACTTAGTACTGATGGATATTCAAATGCCTGTGATGGATGGTTACGAGTCTGCTAAAAAGATTAGACAATTGCCACATGCTCAAGATTTGCCTATTGTTGCCTTAACGGCTGATGCTGTTGAAAAAACAAGAGAAAAATGTATCAGCTATGGCATGAATAGCTTAGTGGCAAAACCTATTGAACCTGAAGTGCTTTATAAAACTATTTATAAGTATTGCGCTAGCCTCAAAAATGAAAACAACATTAAGATTATTGCCTCTCCAGAGACTAAAGACTCTAAAGATACTCCTGATACATTCCCACAAATTGATGGAATTAATATTCAAGAAGGATTAAACCGATTTATGCAAAAAAACCACTTTTTCAAACGCTTATTGGTCAATTTCTATTATGACCATGTTGGTTTTATGGAGGAACTAAAAAGTATTATAAAAGAAAAGGACAAAGAAACTACCTCACGCTTTTTACATTCTTTTAAAGGTATATCAGGCTCTATTGCTGCTACCGAACTTTATCCGCTTTCCATAGAAATGGAAAATGCTTTTTTAAAGAAAGATCCCCGTTTTGAAGAACTATTAGAACTGTTTGAAGTAAAACTGGAGGCACTCCTTCTTAAGCTAAAAAATACCCCATATTTAGAAATTGAATAATAAATACTATTTTTACGGTGTTACCTACACACCGTAAAATAGTAGTATTCTTTTTATTGGAGTATCTACACATAAATTCCTATTTAATGAAGTATACCTACATTATCTTATCTATTCTTTTATTTACCAATTGTCGTTTTATTGAAACCAAAACAGAACTCCCTTCAGTCCCTTTAATTTATTATTCTTTTAATGGCAGCGCTAAAAACACTGGCATCGAAATGTTTTCATCTATTGGAAGCCAATACTTAAGCTATGCGAGTGGAATCAATGATTCGTGCTTCGATTTATCCTTATCGGCCAAACAAAGAATCCCGATGATTATAAATACGAAAGAAAAAATGCATTTAGATCGGTATAATGGATTCTCGATGACTGTATGGGTTAAACAAGTATCCGGTTCGTTTGAAGAGTATGCCATAATCGGAAATAAAAGTTTAAATAAGCCTAATGAAAAAGGCTGGATGCTGTCAACCACAAAAGAAGGATCGTGGAAATTTGAGATATCTGATGGCACCAATACTTGGAATTATAAAGCTAGCTCTTATCGACAGATTATTAACGATGGCAACTGGCACCAACTTGCTGTTGTAGTTAATAAAACACAAAAAGAAATTCATTTGTATTACGATGGCAACAATGTTGGCATTTTAAGTATTGCTCAATTAAATAGTTTAACTGGAAACAGAAATATACATATTGGTTGTGATCCTGATTCTAAAAACTATGCACAAGATTCCTTTTACGGTTGCATTGATGAGGTAGGCTTATGGACCAAAGTTTTATTCCCTTCAAACATTAAGGAATCGTACTATAAATTTAATTCAAGCATTGATGTAGACAGAACAAAACCTATCAAAAATGATTTTAAAGTACTGAGTTGGAATATCTGGAATGGTGGTAAAGAAAAAGGAAGAGAAGCCGGCCTAGATATGGTTTCCGAAATTATCGAAAATTCTAAAGCTGATTTCATTAGTCTTCAGGAGACTAATAATTCTGGTGAATATATAGCAGACAAACTGGGATACTATCATTTTAAACGAAGTAATAACCTTTCGTTCTTAAGTAAATACCCCATCGAACAAACTTTTGATATTTATAAGGAAACTAATTTTGGGGTAGTTAAAATTAATATTGAGAAAGACTTATCCTTATATCTTGCTAGTATTGAGCTTAACAACAAACCCAACATTAGAGGATTACTAATGAATTCATTATCTAATGTAGATTCTATTGTTTCAAAAGAGAAAAGCACACGAGGTAAAGAAGTCCAATTCATTCTAAATGAAATGAAGCAGTTAAGTAATAAAGGTAGTAAAAGAGATGCCTTTATAATTTCGGGGGATCTTAATTCAGGATCTCATTTAGATTGGACTGCTGAAAATAAAGACCACAAGAATGGACTTGTAATCCCCTTCCCTGCCACAATGTACTTTGAAAAAATGGGATATACCGATAGCTTTCGCGAGATATTCCCTGATGAAACTAAGGTATTTGGCACAACATTCTCTCCTATTTTTACTGAGGGATACCAAGATAGATTGGATTACACCTACTACAAAGGCACCTCTATAAAACCCATAGAAGCAGAAGTAATCACCAACTCAAATTCATTTTTCCCTTCAAAACGAGGTGCACTACTAACTACCTTTAAAATAACCGAATAGCCTATTATACAATTCATTATTAATTCTGATAATTCTCATCCTCTAAAAAAAGTTATAACTTTAATAGGGGATTTTTCTTTTTCCCTTGTCATACTATAAACACCTTGATTAATGAAGGACAGTGAACTAATAGAACTAATAAAAAAGGGAGACGAAAGGGCATTCGAGAAGTTTTTTAAGGAGCATTATATTGGGTTAGTTGCTTTTGCTAATAAATACCTGCACGATATTGATAAGGCTGAAAGCATAACCCAAGAGATATTTGTGCTCTTGTGGGAAAAGAAACAGAAGTACCAAATACAATCGATAAAAGCCTATTTATTCTCCGCCGTTAGAAATAGATGTAATAATGAGCTAAAGCGGATACAATACGAACAAAAATACAGATCGAAAATAAATCCTGAATCTCAAATCGAATATCTCAATTATTCTGATTCAACAGTACTTGGCAAAATAAATTCGATCATTGACACATTACCCGAACAGAGGAAAAAAATCTTTAAGCTAAATAGGATTGACGGACTTAAATACAAAGAAATTGCAAACAAGTTAAATATATCGCCCAAAACAGTAGAAAATCAAATGGGCAAAGCTCTAAAATACCTAAGGTTAAATCTTAGTGAGCTGAAGAAGCAAGTATATCAAATAATGTTGTAGTTATTAAAGACGAAAGAACAATGAAGACTAATAATATAAATAATGAGTTAAATTGGGATATTGCCACCAAAGTTTTAAGTGGTGAAGCCAATAAAAACGAACAGCTGTATATTGAAGATTGGATAAACCAAAGCCCGAGAAACAAAGTTGAGTGGGAACAAATTGCATCAGGTTTATTCGAAACCGATAAAGCTATGCTTACCAAGCAAATCAACGTTGACGATGCATATACTAAAGTAAAATTACAAATTAATAAAAGTAAATTAAAGCAACGCTTTGCTTATGTATTTGGTGCTGCAGCTGCAATATTACTACTTGTTGGTATATTCTCGGTATTCAATTCTAATAATATTGAAACTATTGCAACAAGTAATTTAATTGTTAAACAGTATCAATTACCTGATGGTTCTGTAGTTGATATTAATAAAAATTCTAGCATATCAATTGATAATACTTTCAATAAGAATGAACGAAGAGTTAGTTTATCGGGAGAAGCCTTTTTTCAGGTTAAAAGAAATGCCTCTTCCCCTTTTACCATAGATATTGGCGATATAAAGGTTAAAGTACTTGGAACTTCATTTAATATTAAGGAAACCAAAAATCAAACAGCTGTAACAGTTGCTTCAGGCACGGTTGAAGTATTTAAAAGTAATAACGAAGATGATGCTTATTATTTAACTGCAGGTGATAAAATATATTATAATAGGATAAGTCACAAGCTAGTTAAAGTTAAGAATACCGACAACAATTTTATCGCATGGAAAACTAAAAAGCTAAAGTTTAAAAAAGAACCTTTAAATGATGCTATTGACTTAATTGAAGACATATATAACGTAGAAATCGTATTACCTGAGAATTTTAATTCTGAAGAAGCTCAAATTAGTGCCACCTTTAATCAAAGTAATATTGATTTTATATGCGATGTTATTTCAAAAACCTTTAATATTAGTGTCAGCTTTGTAAGTAGTTCAAAAACCTCAATATAAATTATAAACTAAATCTGTGCATGAAATCAAAAACATACTTATCATCTTAATATTATGTAGTATATCTACATTACCTCTTATAGCGCAAAGTGAAAAGGAAATTACAAAACCAATTCGTATTAAATACGAAAACATATCTATCTCGAACCTACTCGATTCGCTTAATAAAAAATATCAGGTAGACTTCTCATACGATCCCAACACAATACCTACTGATTCTATCATTAGCATTAATGAGGAAGGTATTTCAATAATCGAACTTCTAGGCAAAACCCTAAGCAATACAAAAATAGATACCTTAGGTAATCAGATTATTATTACTAATAATTTTGCAAAACGGAAATCTGTCCTTAGTAGTAAAAACCTAATCGTAAACGGAACTGTTTTTTCAGCTAATACCAATAAGCCCATTTCGTATGCAAATATTTCCATTCTAGGAAAAGCACTTGGAACCATAAGTAATGCTGAAGGAGAATTCTCTCTCATTATACCCGATTCGTTGGCTCATAGCACAATTGTTGTTTCATCATTAAGTTATAATCAGAAAAGGTATCTAGTCCCAAATTCTGATACAAGTATATTTGTAGCTCTTCGAGAAAAGTTTGTGCAGATTAAAGAAATCAAAATCAAAAATATTAAGGCTGATGAGGTAATTGAGAATTGCATTTCTGCCTTCAATGATAACTATATTAACGAACCACAAACGCTTAAAGCATTCTTCAGAGAAACCATCATTCAGGATGGTCAGTATATTGATGTAGCAGAGGCTGTTCTTCAGATTGATAAAAGCGAATACTCTAATAGCATCGATGAAGAAAGAGTTAAATTTATTAAAGGTCGTAAAGTCAAAAGTGAAACAGATGTATCAGTAGCACGACTCAAATTAGCTGGCGGCCCCGCTGTATTTGCCAAACTTGATGTGGTTAAACACCGGTCTTTTTTTAATACAAATGATAAGGATACAAAATATGTATATAAACACAATGGCTACATAATTGAACATGATAGGCTCATGTATAAAATATCGTTTAAACCTATTATAACCGAAGATAACTTGTATTACGAAGGCGAATTTATTATTGATACAGAAAGCTATGCACTTAGTTCTGTGAAATTTGCAATGACCAAACGCTCTTTAAAAAACAGCGCCGATTACCTAATAAAACAACATGCAAAAAAAATAAAGTCAACCCCTTACTTTACAGAGTATAGAGTTAATTACAGACCCATAAATGACAAATGGATTTTAAATAATGTAAGAGGCGAACTAAAAATTCGGATGTCGGATAAACGAAACAAACAAAGCTCAGAATATCATGCTGTGGCAGAATTGCTTATTTCCGATGCAACCTATAATAGTGAACCTTTAAGAAATTCAGAGTCGTTTAAAACCCATTATATTTTAGCGGATGAAATAAAGGAAACGGATATTGCCTTTTGGAAAGATTATAATGTAATCACCCCCGATGAAGATTTAGAGAATGTTTTTAAGAAACCAATTTCAATATACTTAGTCCCTAATCTAAAAAAACCAGACAAGCAGCCTGGTTTTTAATAGTTGTTATTTAATCACCTATTCTAATTATGCACAATGTTGTTGTAAATATTCGATTGTAGATTCTACCGATCGGATATTATTCAATTCAGAGTTATCAATTTCAACCTGAAATTTAGTTTCCAATAAAAATAAGAAACAAGTTAAATCAACCTCATCTTTCAATATTCCTTCTTGCAAATTTGCATCCTCTGAAATGCTTTCGCGTGGAATACCTGTTTTTCTTAAAACCTTATATAAATTTCTTCTTATTGCTGTTTGTTCCATAGTGGTAAATGTTAGTCCAATATACTAATGCTTATAGCTTACAATATTGGTAATTCATAATAAAGACAATCAAGTATTACATTACACGTACTCTATTGTGATTTATTTTAAACATTTATTACAAATCGCTCAATAACTGATATTTACGAGTGAATATTTTTTCACCTTATTTTAACAATCAGCTATTAAATACCAAAATTACTATTACTATCCGCACAGAAAGTTGCGCAAAAACATCAATTAAAAAGTCATGAATTATTCTATCTTTGCGATACTTTAAAAAATAACAGAAAATTGATAAACAATGAATACTTGGTTTGAGTGTAAAGTAAAATACGAAGCAATAGACGAACAAACAGGCAAACAAAAAAAGGTTAATCTACCCTATTTAATTGATGCCGTTTCATATACCGAAGCTGAAAGCAGAATTCATGCTGAAATGGAACAATACGTAAGTGGCGAATTTTCAGTTCCCTCGATAAAAAAAGCAAATTATACCGACCTATTCTTTTACGATGATGGAGACAAGTGGTATAAATGTAAAGTTGTTTTTGTAAGTATTGATGAAGAAGCTGGTAAAGAAAAGAAAGTTTCAAATATGATGTTAGTACTTGCTTCTGACCTTAAAGAAGCATACGAGCGCATTAATGAGTCAATGAGTGGAATGACTGTTGATTTTGATATCACACAAATAATGGAAAGTCCTATAGCGGATGTATTCCCTTATTTTAAAGATGATGTGAATGAAGAGATTCCTGAAAACTTAAAACCTATTTCAGAAGTAGAAGAAGTTTCTGAGACTGGGGAATCGGAATTTTTATAGATCATAAAAACCAAAAAAAACATGAATAACGTCAGTATTTCATACATACTGGCGTTTTTTTATGCAAAAAATGAAAGTTTATTCAGTAATTTTAGGCCTCTATCCTCAAAATAACACTTTCTGAGATGTTAATCATTGTTAATAATTCACGCGCTCAAAATTTAGAAATTAATAACTTTCGCTCACTAATATTTAACAATTATCTCTACCGTTTAAAGAAATCCTTTTGTAAATTTGGTTGATTTTAAGAATGATAGAATAAGGATTATAAAAACTCTATTCAAAAAATATTCTGTAACTAAATCATAAGAAAAAAAATAAATCAATCATCTAAGAAACCCTATCTACTATTTATTTAAAAGTAAATGAAGAAAAATATCTTTAATTTTTTATTTTTGTCATCGCTAAATTAGAAATTCCATTAAATCAATAGATAATGAAAGAGGAAGTATTAAATTTAAAGCCTACTAAGAAGGATCGTAAGGATATGATCCAGTACATAAATCTTCAGCTGGCTGCACTTGGACAACCTTTGTTTCATGATGAAAATGATTCAAACAAAAAATTGTCTAATGCAAAATTTTTAGACCTAACAGATGGTTTAATCCAAAGCTTTAGAGAAAAGTCACGTTTATTATCCGATCACCTTTCTCCGGTTGACACTAGAATTCAAAACTTTATTGATGATTATCTTAAAGATGTTAACATCGGAAAATCATTACAAATTCCTAACAATACATTTGTATTAAATCAAAAAGGTTTAGCTCGCGAAATCAGTTTACCACCTAACGGCGATACTTTTAAGAATGATTTAGTAAGCTCTTATAGAGTAAAGCAAGGTATTCTTAACAACCCTAAAGCTGATAAAAGAACTACTAAGGGTACTTTCCACATTGTAGATGGCGGTATGCCTGTGCCTTTGGACAAGAAAGAGGTACCAAGAGTAACTTTTGCACACTTATTACATTCAGCATTAAATCCGGATGTAGAGTCAAAACAATTGCCTTTTACTGCCAACCAAGAGAAAAAAGCCAATGTAATGTTATCATTAATGTTACGTCCGGTTGTTTGTCCTGAGGTTCCAGGTGTAATTGAGCAAAAAAGCATGGAGATTCGTTTCTTCGCTCCTGGTTGTTTAGCTAGTAACCTTGACTTTGTTGAGAATATTTTTGGTAACGCAGGTGACCATAACCTAGCAGAAAACGATGCTGCATTAGATGTTGAGCACTGGACTGGTCATACTGGTTGTGTAGTACTTGCACCTCAGTTAACTAAGTTAAAGAAAAAAGATGTTGGTCTTCCGCATATTAGCGAAGCTACAGAGCGTCAGAAAAAAGACGGTATGTGCTACGAGAGCGAAGATGAATTATACAACGAAGGTGGTGCGTTTAAATTAACTTGTAGAACTGATAAGGGACAAGTTATTACACTTATTGCAGATAACTATTATGGTTATTCTAAAAAAGAAGTAAAAACTCAAATCGGTTTCTCTGCTAACCTTTACGGTTTAGTTGAAGAAGAGCATGCTGGTGGTGCCATTGCATTCCCTCGTGGTATTATGAGTGAAAATGTATTTGGCGATGTATTCTCTGATAAATTTGATTACAAATACAGCTTCAAAGAGGCTATGAGCCTTATTAATAGCAAAGCTGAAGTAAAAGCTGAAGGTTATGCTATCGATAAAAAATATCCAAATATCATTTATATTCCTGAGTCGGCTGATATCGATATCCAAAAATCTACAGTTAGCTGGGATGGCGGATCTTTAAAATTATCTCCTGAGAAAACTTACGTACACCCTTCTGGTGACAAGTTTCAGTTGGTAAAACACCCTACTCAAGCATTATGGCGCATAGTACACACAAGTGCAGAAGGTATGTTCTGTCACAAACCATGTACAGTTTCTGGTGGTGGTAAATCAGAGATTTCTAAATCGCTACAAAACGCTATTAAGTATGGTACATTTAACATCCAAAACTTAGAGGCTGATTTTAAATTAGCTGATGAGGTAATTAATAAAGATTACTCTGATCGTTGGAAAGAGGTTAGAGAAGGTGGTGAGAGCCGTTCTTTCTTAAGCCCAAAACGTACTTTAGGTTCTGCAGTTAAATTATTAACGCCATCAGAACAGTATAGCGATGAGTACAACGAATTCTTAAACAACATTCCAGCACACATCCGTACTTTAGTTCTTTTTGTAAAACGTCTTTACAGAAACGATAAAGAAACAGGTAACTGGAAAGATTATATGACTGTAGAGTATGTAAATGGTCGTGAAGGCACAACATTACTTTACAAAAACAACCCAGTAATGGGTAGCTACGTTCGTATTGGATTTAAAGAAGATGGCAACTGGTTAGTACACAAATTACGTTCTGACTTTGTTCCTTCTCATAAAATTCAGATGGAAGATGATATCACAGCTTCTATTACATTACCTGCTAGCAGCATTCCTAACTTAAACGGAGAGTACGCTAACAAGAGTGTGAAAATTACTAAGAACTGTGAGGCTCACTTATTCCAACGTCCGGATGAGGCTGTAATTAGAGGTTACGATATAGGTGCTGAACTTGATATTGTTACTCCAGGCACATTCCTTACTAACTACGAGCCTATGCGTAAAGCAGATGCTATTGAGTTAGTTGAAGATGCAATCAACTTTGATAAGTATACACAACCTGTTAAAGATCTTATTACTAAGGTTGCTAACAGCGATAAAGACGGTTATTTTGTAACTCCATCTCATACACGTGTTGTGGCTGATGGTCCTACTAAAAACCCACGTTACTTAGAGAAAAACGTTTACGCTACAGAAACTGAAGATAGTTACTTAGCTGAAATAGGTATCCGTTTACGCAGAAGAATTGCTGCTACTGATGCTGTTGTTCACCCAGTAAATGCTGTATTACCAGGACGTAGAAATAACCCAGTTGATAAAGAAAACGGTATTAGACCATTAAGTGTTTATAACCCGATTCATTACCAAGAGTTACCAGAGTTATTTATGGATTTCATCTGTAGTTTAACTGGTAAATCTCCATCAACAACAGGTGCAGGTTCTGAGGGTGCTTTAACAAAAGGTCCTTTTAACATGTTAGCTCCAACTGCTGACCTTAACAATGCTTTATTATCGTACATCTTAACAGAGTACCAAGGATTTAGTTCTGCTGCAGGTTACGTTGGTAAAAATCGTTTCGATCACGATATTAGTCTTCTTATTCCTGAAATTTGGGCACGTTTAGTACCTGAAGATAGAGATCCTGAGTTATTAATTAAAACAGGTTGTTTAGAGAAAATAGAAGACTTCGAGTTTGAAGGTAAAAAAATATTAGGTAGCCGTTTAGGATACAGAATTACTGAAAACTTCGCATTCCGTTGTATGAACCGTTTATTCGATGAGCCTAAAGCTGTATTTAGTGAGGAAATGTTGAAGCCTGAGGTTCAAAGCATGGAAGATTTTGTGGATGGTATTAACAACATCTGCGAAGCACAAGAGAAAGTAGCAAAAGCTTATTTTGCTGATGGTTCTATTGATGCAGCTATTCCTCCATTGAAGATTCTATTAAACATTATGGCTTACGGTGAGTACGAAGGAAAAGAAATTTCTGATCCTGAATTACGTAAATATTTCGATCGTGAGTACGTTGTTAATAGCGATTGGTACAAAGAGCGTTTGGCTTTACGTCAGTCTCAATCTGCTGCATTTATTACTTCTCAGTTAGCAAATCTTGAAGATTTTGCTGCTCAGCCAGAAAATGCAGAGTTAGTTGTAGATATGAATGTGGCTTCAAGAATTGAAATTGCTAAAACTAAATTAGCTTACATCACTTCTGATGCTTACATGGCTGATCTTGTTGGTACAATTGGTGCTGACCCGCTTTACAAAGCATAATCAATTATTGATTATATATACGAAAGGCTATCTGGAAACAGGTAGCCTTTTTTTTGCTGCATACAACACCCCTTCATAATACTTTAAATGATCTCTGGATAATATTACCTTCTAAGGTAAAATATATACACCGATAGGGATCAATTTTAGCACTTAAAATTTACATAATCGTATTCATACTTAAAGTGAACTACGAATTAGTGAATACTATCCAAATATCCTAGAATACTTAATGAAGCATATTTACACTTCCTAACAAAACAACTCCACAAACAACTAAATTGTAAGCATATTGCATCTGTTATTTGCAAATTGTGCTCAACAACATAATAATTAAGTATTGCTTAATTCTATTTAACTTAGCTTAATTACCTTCAATTACTACCTTTGTTTCGATTACAAAATCATACATTAATGAAGAGATTGGGCATTAGAATAAAGAGAAAAAGAGAAGCATTACATATGCAGCTTAATGATTTGGCAAAAAGAGTTGGTATTAGCTCAAGTGCCTTATCTCAGATCGAAAATGCCAAAGCATCGCCTTCAATTGTTACTCTAAAATCTATTGCAGATAACCTACACTCATCCGTTGGAGAACTAATTGGTGAGAATGAAGTTGTAACGAACAATCCCCTAGTTAAATTTGATGAAAAGCATTTTGTTGAGCAGAATCAATCAGGAGCTTCGCTGTATTTATTATCGAATCATGGCAATGGTAAACAAATGGAAGCCTTTTTAATTGAGTTTAAACCTGGCTCAAATTCTAAAAACATTATGAGAACGCATCCTGGACAAGAATTTTGCTTTGTCTTAAAGGGTGAAATAGTACTTCAATTCAAAGAAAAGAAATATACACTTCAGGAAAAAGACAGTTTCTATTTTAATTCAAATAGATCGCACGAAGCCTACAATGAATCTGATGAAACCACTGAAGTGATATGGGTAATAACCCCTCCTGACATACATTAATCAAATGCATAACTGAAATATGGAAAAATTATAACATTAATCATAAAATAAACAAGAAAGATGACAGAATTACAACAACATCTTGAGAAACTAAAGATTGCATTACCGGATAATGTTGCTATGCTTTTAAATGAAGCAAAAAGTGTTACTTTTTTTAATAGTACTGAGGAGCTTGCAAATGCAGCAACCAATGGTAAAGAAAATTTAGAATTCGAAGTTAAATATGATGTACCTGGAAAAGGTGAATACACAGAAGCTGTTGTTCATCGTGTAAAGAATGGTATTTCAGCAAACTACACAGAGTCATACATGCGTCGTAGAGACCCAGGAACTATGGCCATTGCTGATGATAAACCAACAGACAAAACTAAATTTAAAGATAAGTTTGGATATGAGTTCTCAAAAATTCAAGGCGAAACATTTGAATGGATGAAAGCACAAGACCTAGCTGTATTCTTCTATTTTGCGGGTCGTGCCGGAATTGGTTCTTTAGGTATTGCTATTGCTCCTGCTAATGCTGGATTCTTCGCTTTAGGTTTAGCTATGCTTCAGGAAATGAAATCGCTTGAGGATTTGAAAGAAGGAATGGAAATTAAGTCTTCTATTTTTGTAGCTCCTGTATTCCGTCATACACACTTTGAAGGAAAACAAGTTGTAGTTCACAACCGTACTGACGAAGTTCACGAATTATATTCATATAACTTATACCCTGGACCATCTGCTAAAAAAGGTGTTTACGGAGTATTATTGACACAAGGTGAAAAAGAAGGATGGGTAACAGCTCACTGTTCTGCAGTTGAGGCTATTTCTCCTTACGATAACATTACTACATTTATGCACGAGGGTGCTTCTGGTGGTGGTAAATCAGAGTTACACCAACACCTTTTACGTGAGCCTGAAGGTGGTATTTTATTAGGTCAGAACATTGTTACTGGTGAAACTAAGCACGTTGAGATTCCTAAGTCTTGTGCTTTCCGTCCGGTTGCTGATGATATGGCTTTCTGTCACCCTTCTGTTCAAGAAGCTGATGGTAAATTACGTATCGTTGATGCTGAGAACTCTTGGTTCGTTCGTGTGGATTCAGTAAACCAATATGGTGATGATCCAACACTTGAGAAAACTTGTATTAATCCTAAAGAGCCATTATTATTCTTAAACATTGATACTAATCCTGATTCTACCGCTCTTATTTGGGATCACATCGAAGATGAGCCAGGTAAAAAGTGTCCGAACCCACGTGTGGTAATCCCTCGTAAGATTATGCCAAACGTAATTGACCGCCCAGTAGCTGTTGATGTTCGCTCATTTGGTTTACGTGCTCCTCAGTGTACTAAAGGAGAGCCTACTTACGGTATTGCAGGTATGTTCCATATTTTACCTCCAGCATTAGCTTGGTTATGGCGTTTAGTGGCTCCTCGTGGACACAAAAACCCATCTATTGTAAGTGATGGTTCTATGCAGAGTGAAGGTGTTGGTTCATACTGGCCATTTGCTACTGGTAAAAAAGTGGATCATGCTAACATGTTATTAAAGCAAATTATTGATACACCACGTACTACATTTACATTAGTTCCTAACCAAAACATTGGTTCTTGGAAAGTAGGTTTCAAACCTCAGTTATTAATGCGTGAGTACATGACGCGTCGTGGTGCTGCTAAGTTACGTGAAGATCAATACCAAGATTCTCGTTGTCCTTTATTAGGATATGAGTTAAACTACTTAACAATTGAAGGTTCTAAAATTCCTAAGCAATTATTAAAAGTTTACAAGCAACCAGAAGTTGGTGTTGAAGGTTATGATGCAGGTGCTGCTGAGTTAACTGAATTCTTTAAAAAAGAATTAAAGCAATACTTACAACCAGGATTAATGGAAACAGGACGTAAGATTATTGAGGCTTGTTTAAATGATGCAACTATTGAAGAGTACAACCAAATTGTACCAATGAGTTTTGAGTACGATTACTCGTTCAAAAAAGTAGAAGACTTTAAATAAGATTACGAAATACTGAGTAATTTATAATTAACTCAGATGACTTAAATTAAAATACGGTAATTGCTTTATGCGGTTACCGTATTTCTTTTTTATGAAGTTGTTCAAAGTTGTCTAGAAATTTCGAGAGTGACCTATTGGTTTTCAGTGGCAAGGCTCAATTTTTCTTGCATAGCCATAGCTACGGAATTAAAATTAGCTGAAATCAATGAAACGAGAGTTCTATGAGATAAAATACATGTTTCAATCTCATAAAATTAAGATGTTACTCGCAGTTTTTCAGCATGACTTTAAACAACTTCTACAAATATTAAGTGTCAGTATTTTAAGATTATCAAGGAATACTATACATTTGTGCTCTCAAAAATATCAATACCATCAAATGAACAATATAGAACAAGCAGCGGAATTTTTAAAACAAGAAGACGTAGTAGCTATACCTACTGAAACTGTATATGGTTTAGCAGGTAGTGCTTACAGTGAAAAAGCGATTAAGAAAATATTTGAAGTAAAAAATCGTCCTTTCTACAACCCGCTTATTGTTCATATTAAAAGTATCGATGACTTAGCCAAAATAGCTACAAATATTCCTCCTTTAGCTTATAAGTTAGCAGATGCCTTTTGGCCCGGACCACTGACAATGGTGCTTGATAAGCAGGATTGTATTTCGGATTTAGTTACGGGAGGAAAATCAACTGTTGCGGTAAGATTACCAGGACACCCTGTTACATTAGAGTTATTAAACCAATTGGATTTCCCCCTTGTAGCCCCAAGTGCGAACCCTTTTAACTATTTAAGTCCAACTAGTGCACACCATGTTGAAGAGCAATTAGGCGACAAGATCCCTTACATTTTAGATGGTGGTAACTGTGAAAAAGGCGTTGAATCTACTATTATTGGTTTTAAGAACAATACCCCTATCCTATTTCGTTTAGGAGCCTTATCAATGGAAGATATTGAAGAAGTTGCAGGTGAATTAACTGTATTAAATACATCAAAAAATACCCCTGATGCTCCGGGAATGCTATTAAAGCACTACTCTCCCACAACTAAATTTTGTTTATCAGATAACATTGAACAGAGCATAGAACAATATAGAAACAAACGCATTGGTTTAATAACATTCAATTCAACAGTAAATAGTACTTCTGTTTTTTACCAAATTGCTTTATCCAATAAAAATGACCTCAAAGAGGCTGCCTCCAATTTATTCAGTACGCTTCATAATTTGGATAAAATGAATTTAGATGTAATTATTGCTGAACGATTTCCTGACAATGGCTTAGGAAAAACAATAAATGACAGATTACAACGAGCTGCTTCTGATTCAACAATACTTTAGCATTAATACTTCCTGCACTAACGATTTACTGAGTCTGTTTTGGACCAACTTTATTAAGTGACACGAAAACTTCGGCACTGTGCATTAAAAGGGCAGAACTACACACATAGTCTGTAATTCTGTAATATACTTCATCAATTTTAATATAGGCTTCTTCCTATTCTGTAGGTACAATGTCGAGCTCGGTAGACATTCCTTCGAGTCTGGTAGACACTACTTCCTGTCTGGTAGAGTCTCCTTCCTATCTGGTAAACATTTTTTCGCCTTCGGTAGACATTTCTTCCTACTTGGTAGACATTTCTTCCTCCTTGGTAGACATTTTTGCAAGCTCGGTAGACATTTTTTCCTACTTAATATACATTTTCTCATAAATTTTGAACCATATAAGCGCGTATTAGTATCTACCAACATCGAACCTTTACCATATTTATACTGAAGAGGACAAGAACAAGGCGCAATTACGTTCTTATATTAATTATAAGTGTAAGATAATTAGTACTATTCTATTGGGCGAAGACTCAGGAGAGTTGATTATCAAGGATTACATCATTAAATCTTCCCCGGTGAAACACCGTACTCTTTCTTAAAACAACTTGAAAAGTAAGCAGGAGAAAAACCCAAGGCATAAGCAGCATCTGAAGGCGAAAAATTCTCTTCAGTAATTAACCTATAACCTTCTTTTAAGCGCATCTTTCTAATATATTCTGCTGTTGAAACATCAAGCATACGCCTTAGCTTATCGTTTAATGTGGTTTTGCCAATTCCAATTTGCTCACATAACACGGGCACACCAAAGTTCTCGTGCTTCATTTCGCGCATAATAATTTTATTAAGCTTGTCTAAAAAACGTTGGTCTTGCTGCTCAAAATTAGATAAATCAACATGATCACCCTTTTTAAATGATTCAATTAATTGCTTACGCGATTGAAGAATATTATTGATTTTCTGTAACAAAATATCACTATTAAAGGGCTTTCCTATATAATCATCGGCACCAACCTCTAGGCCTTTAAGTTGTTCTTCCACTTCGTTGTATGCAGATAGTAAAACAACAGGAATATGCGAAGTTATAAACGCGCTCTTTAGCTTTTGGCACATGGTAATTCCATTCATTTCGGGCATCTGATAATCAGAAATAATAATGTCAGGAATGTGATTGGTAGCATATTCAAGACCCTCTTTACCATTCGGTCTTACAGTCACGTTGTAATACTTTTCAAATATGCTTGCAATGTACTTACTGATTTCCGCATTATCTTCCACAATTAGTATACTTCCTTTAAGAGCATTCTTCATCGTCACCTTTTCTGTATTCTGAGTAGATACTTTACCTGAGGTATTCTTATCGTATTTATATTCTCCCGGAACATTAGCTACAAGCTGAGGAATAAAAGCCCTAAAAGTACTACCATTTTCTAGTGAACTTTCTACATTCAGAGTTCCATTATGTGCCTCAATAATCTTTTTAGCAAGAGCCAATCCTATTCCAAAACCATGCTGATTGTTGTTATCTGTTTGGTAAAAACGATTAAAAATAGTATTAATCTCATCTGAAGATATGCCTTTGCCAGTATCTTGTACCGAAAGTTCAATTCCCTTATTTAATTCCTCAACCTTTATATTAATTGTGCCGTCCTTCGGTGTGTGTTTAATGGCATTACTAAGAAGATTAGTGATTACTTTTTCAATTTTATCTGCATCGCATACCATTTTTATATTCTCATCAATAAAATAATGAATCTCGATGTTTTTGCCAGACAACTCATATTGATACAACTCGCAATTATCCTTAATAAGATGGGCAATATTACATTCCTGCAGCTTTAAAGGGAGTGCGCCGTTTTCTGCCTTCCGAAATAAGAGCAATTCATCCATTAAGTTTGTGAGCTTATTGGCACTTTTATGCACCGTGTTTAATGAATGCTGCAATTCATAATCAAGCTTTCTGCTTGCAAATATTTCTTTTATCGGACCCAAAATTAGAGTCAGAGGCGTTCGGATTTCATGCGCAATATCTGTAAAGAAACGAAGCTTTGCTTGATTGATTTCTTCTGCTTGCTTCTTCTCTAATTTAGCCAAAGCAATGGAACTTTTGTATAAGGCTTGTTTCCGCGTAATGCGATAAGTAATAAAAAATAGAGCAAATAAAATAACTACATAAAGGATATAAGCCACATTTGATTTATACCACGGAGGATATATAACAATTTCAGGACTATAAGTAGGCGCTGACCAAGCCGAATTAGGAAGTGCAACCCATAACTTTAGCTTATACTTGCCGGGTGGAACATTGGAAAAAAAGACTTTATTGGTTCCTGTAGTACAAAGCCGCTCCTCGCTTGAATAACCCTCTAAAAAATATTTATAGATATAGCTTTCAGAAGAGGTATAATCTGGTGTAAAAAAAGAAATTTCGAAGCTATTTTTATCGTAGCTGGTTGACAACCCAGTAGCGAGTTGACCAACATTGTAGTGATCGTTTCCAATTGTAATATCTGAAACAACAGGACTAGGAAGCTCTATATTGGCTTTGATGTTTTTAGGTTTAAAATAAGTAAACCCATTAATACCACCCATAAATAGAGTTCCGTCACTAGCTTTTGCTGCAGCATTATAGTTAAACTGATTGTCTTGTATGCCATCTACCTTTTTATAATTTAAAAAGCGTTTGGTAGAATAATCAAAAGCTACTAAACCGGAATTTGTGCCCAACCAAATTCTACCCAAATCATCTTCAACAATACTGTATACAACCTTAAAATCGATATGCTCAGCCTGTTGTATTGCTTCAATAAAACCCTTATTTGTTTGGTAATAATAAAGCCCATCGCCATAGGTTCCAATCCAAATACTATTTTTTGAATCGCAGTAAATGGAGGTTATCCCAACGGAAGTTAGGCCCAATTTTTGAGCCTTCTTTTCCAATTCTATATTGTATGAATCTGATTTTAAATCATAGATCTTCAACCCGTTTTTAGAGGCTATCCAAAGGTTATCTTTCTCATCCTTAAAAAGGGAAGAAATATATCCCTCATTACTTTTTATCAAAGTAGATATCTGTAGCGATTCGGTATCGAAGCTTAGCACACCAAAAGTAGTAGCAATGTATATGATCTTGTTCTTATCATCAAAGCAAAAATCATCACAGGTTATGCGAGCATTCCTACTTAAGAAAGCATTAATTACGGTATTGTAAGTTTCTTTATTCTTTCCTGAAATAATATTAAAACCATTGTCGTAATATCCACCCCAAACTCTTCCCTCCCAATCTTTTTTAACGCAGTGCATAATATTGCTGCTTAATTGGTAGTTATTGCCTTTTGCGCTTTTAAATTGGCCCATGGTTCTGTTATATATTACTAAACCTGCGGTTTCTGTTGCCAAAGCAATGCTATTGCTGTCTATTTCTAAAATACTACTAATTAAGCCTGATGGTATCTTACTATCCGTATCCGTCTTTCTGTAAGTATTAAAAAGCGTTTCTCGATTGGCATATTTCACCACGCCCTTTTGCCATGTTCCGCACCATAAATTACCTTTATTATCCGCAAGCAAGGAGTTCATCCAATAGTTTGGAGGATTCTTAAACTTAATATTTTGGCTTGCATTATCAACCGAAATCAAACCTTGCTGCGTAGCAAACCAATATTTACCATCCGAAAAAGCAACATCTCCAATTTTATAATCAATACCAGTCTGTTTCCGTAAATAAATGTGGTAGTCATTCATGCCCGAAACATCAAAGTGCCCATTTTCTATTGGGATAATAAAACTGCTACTATTTTGCTTAATCCAAATACTATTAGTTTTTGCTAAGTATTTTAACTGAGTACATTTTTTTATCTCAGGGATGATACTTTCTACTTGCTTTTTATTGGGGTTGTAGGCGAATATTCCTCTCGACGAGGATATAATAAGTTGATCATCTACAACAGTAATATCATTTACCGCTTTCGCGGGGATAGATACTTCTTGCATAGAGATATTTTCGCCCTGAATTTTAAGCTCTACCAACTCATGATTTCTTATTCCATATAATAAGCTATCATTAAACATGCATATATGCTGGTATTTCTCCTTCTGCAAATACAGAGGTAATGGCACCCATTCCTTACTCACATAATTATAACAAGCCAAACCAATATTGGTGGCAAGCCAAAGCTGATTCAAATTATCTTCAGTAATATCATTTATAAAGTTATTCGACTTTAAACTATCACGCTCAAGATATAGTTTCTCAATGCTGTGCCCATTATAGCAATTCAAACCATTTTGGGTATAAATCCAGATGTACTTTAAATATTTATCCTGATAAACTCCCCTAACTTCATTTAAGCTAAGCCCTTCGTTAACCGTAAAAACTTGCGTTGATGATGCTAATGAAACAGAAGCACAAACGCACAAAAACATAAAAGTCAACATTACTCTTAGCCTCACTAATTTTTGAGTATTTAATAATTTTAAATCAGTCATAATGCACGCTCTCAACAGGGGGTAAATTATTTGTGTGGTCAAAATTAAAAGAATCCGGTCAATAACCATAGCCAAAAACAGAGGCTTTTACATTCATTTGTAAGCGGTAAAATGCCGTAAATGCAATAAATATATACACTATGAAATTTCTAAATTTTATTCTAATCCTATCAGCTCTATTAAGTACTTGCTTAATCAGTGCTCAGAAAGATATAAAAATAGATGTTGGGTCAAACAACAACATCGGCCATTTGGGTAAAGGGATCATCCCCGATGCGGGAGTAAACGATCCGCACATTCATATTTTTAATAATAAGGCCTATTTGTTTGCCAGTCACGATACCATTATTGGCGATAAAAACACCACTTACATGATGCCCAATTGGAACATTTACTCTTCGCAGGATTTGGTGCATTGGGAGAAGGAGTTTGTTTTGTATCCTGAAAACACCTACATAGGTAAGAAAATAGATAAATGTTTTGCTACCGATGGAGCAAGCCGAAATGGCAAATACTATTTCTATTTCAGTAATTTCAATATTAGCACTGGTGTTGCTGTTAGTGACCATCCGGGAGGGCCTTATACCGATACCGGAAAACCTGTTTTAACAAAAGATATAAAGCCTTTAAAGAATAAAAAATACGACCCAACCATATTTATAGATGATGATGGTAAACATTATATCATTTGGGGACAAACGGGTTGGAATAACAATTCGTACCAAATAGCCGAACTTAACGAAGATATGCTTAGCATTAAGTCTGAACCACGTGATTTGGTAATGGCTGACAATACCAAGATAAAACGCGATGCCAGTTACCTGCACAAGCACAACGAAAGATACTATTTAAATGCCCACCATGGCCAATACGCAAGCTCTGATAATCTTTATGGCCCGTATGAATACCGAGGGGAACTTGAAGCTGGCGGCGACCATGGCACTTTTTTTACGTGGCACAACCAAACTTACTACACCGCCGGAGCATGGCAAGCTCCCTATTTCAGATATACCTTTTTATGCTACGCACACTATAAAAACAATGGAGAAATTGTTGTTAAGCGACCACTAAATGGCAAAGTAGATTTAGGTGTTGCACGATATGATGCGAGTTTGGGAAATATTGAGGCCGAGTGCTATTTTGCTGCTTCTGATGAACTTCTGAAAAAGGAAGGCGCAACAGGTTTTGAGATTCAGAACATCACAAATAAAAGCTATTTATTTTATCCCAAAGTATATAATATTACTGATGACGCTCAGATAGAATTCAGCGTTTCAAGTGCTCACCCCAAAGGAGGAACTATTGAGGTGCGTTCAGAAAGTACTGGAGGAAAACTACTTGCCTCTTGCAAAATTAAACCTACAGGCGCTTGGAACAAATACGTAAATGTGAGCTGTGCATTGCCTAAACTTAAAACACCGCAAAACTTGTACTTAGTTTTTAAAGGTAAAGAGGGTGAATTGATGCGTTTAGACTATTTCGAGATTAAATCAAAGAAGCACTAATTACCAACTATTAAAAAAATAATAACATTACAATGAAAAAGCTACTACTACTTCTACTACTCGCCATTTCATTTAACCTATATGCACAAAAGCCTGCTGTTTGGTTAATTAGCGATGGCGGCAAAAACATTAACGACCCAGATGATATTTCGGCAATAGCCAGCTATATACTCATGTCGAATGAGTTTGATACGCGGGCCATTGTGTTGGGAAGCACAACCCACCCGTGGAACAAAGATACCGAAGATATGAAACTTTGGGCTGAAGAAACCTACGGAAAGGCGTATGCTGCCGACCTTCCGAACTTAAACAAATACATCGGTGGATACCAAAGTAAGTTTCGTTTTATGGAGTCATCCATTAAAGGACAAGGCAAAAATTTCGCATGGAACGAAAACTATAATTTAAATGATTACCCAAGTATTCAGGCCCTATACAAAGAACTAGAAAAAACCAAAGGAACACTAAACGTATTATGTTTCGGTCCATTAACCGAACAAGCCATTTTGGTAAGTTACTGTATTCAAAAAAAGCGTACTAATTTATTAAATAAACTTCGGTTTATTAGTCACTGGACTTCTTCAAACTTTCATGTGGGTAATGAGGCTAATCCTGAGCGCACGCACAATTGCATGGGCGATCCTATTGCTTGCGATTACATAAAAAAGATGGCGCTAAATGGTCGCTTCGAATTTTACGAATGTGGCGGAATTGGCCAATATGGCATCGTTGAAAATGCTCAAAAAGGTGCTCAGTATTACGACCTATTTACAGAAAGTAAATTAGGTAAAATCTTCCGCGAAGGAAAATTCAATAAAAACCGTGTTGATGATTCTGATTGTGCAACCTATTGGACATTGCTAGGTAATTGGGGTGTATCCTTAAATGATATCGCTAGCAATGGATTAAACTTTCCCGATGTTGAAAAACGAAACGAAGAGGCATTTGCTAAAAATGCAAAAGCAATGCGCGATGAGCTTTTACGTCGTTCCAATGCTGCTGCAGGTTATAATCCTGATGCCATTAAAGTAGATCTTATTGTGCCGGAACACGGCATGGCTGATCCGCATGCATGGGTTGAAAACGATACGCTTTGGTTTATTTGTGGCCATGATAAGAGCTGGGAACCTTCACACAAATTCCGAATGGACAGATGGGAAATATGGTCAACAACAGACCTGAAGAACTACAAATATCACAATAGCATTTTACCAAAGGATACCTACATTGGCGATCTTCCGCATTGCTGGGCAGGCGATATCACAAAACGCAACGGCAAGTATTACTGGTTCTTCTCCAATCAGCATATCGATACTGGTGTGGCTGTAGCCGATAAAATTGATGGCGATTATAAAGACCTTCTAGGCAAACCATTATTGCCTGCCAATATTGTTCCTGTAAACCCATACGATCCTGAAATATATGAGGAGGATGACGTTTACACAATCTGTTTTGGTGCAGGAACATACTACATGGCAACTTTGGCCGAAGATATGATGTCGCTAACAACAGAACCTAAGGCTGTTGAGATAAAATATAAAGATGGCAAGCCATTCCGCTCAGAAGACAAGCCTACCCTATTTAAGCGCAATAATATTTACTATCTGGTTTTTGGTTCTCGCTATGCGATGTCCGATAATTTATATGGCCCCTATACCTTCGAGGGCGCCTTCTTAAGTGGCGGACATACCAGTTTCTTCGATTGGCACGGTCAGAAATATGTGCTGCAAGAAAACCACGATATTAGCGCATTCTATCGCGGAGCTAGCTTAAAACCTGTATTCTTTAATGAGGATGGTACAATACGCATTCCTAAAAGCGATAGATTTTATCCGGGACCGGGAAGAACTTTCCATTTTGAGAACAGTACTATGGGCTGGAAAGCCTTAAATGGAACCAGCATTTACATGAACGATGGTAAATTATCTGGTAAGATTTCAGAGCCGAAAGCTCTACTGACAAGTGCGCCTGTACTTTTCACACCGATGGATGGCTGTACAAAGGTCATTATTAAAATTCGTAACCAAAGTTATGCCGATAGACTGAAGATTTCTCTTGCTACTCGTAATAAGGGGCAAGACTTCTGGAGCAGTGCAGCAAATCCGGTTAATTGGGATGAGCAAGAATGGATAAACATACCAATCAGTGCTAACGATACTGAGTTTAAAACTTACGAAATAAAACTTTCTCAGTTTAAAGATATCAAAGACAGACTGCTTCAAGTAGCTGTTCAACCTGCTGTGAATACCTACAACGGAACATGGGAGATTGAAGAGATTATTATTGAATAACAACAGACATAGCAATTGGGCAGCAACAAGCTGCCCAATGCTTCAAACTTCTATGAAATGAGAAAAAAATTACAAAAATTGATCTTCGCATCTTTTACATTTGCCATTTGCTTTGGAGTTTCTGCACAGCAAACAGCAAGTGAAATTGATGCAAAAGTGGATCATATGCTTAAGCGAATGACCTTGGAAGAAAAGGTTGATTACATTAGCGGAATGCGCATTGGCGGACACGGCCCAAACAAATGGGATGGCACCAAAGAAAACAAACGCTTGGGTATTGAGCCAATAAAAATTTATCACGGCCCTTATGGCATTGGTGCACT
The DNA here is from genome assembly GCF_947489045.1 of Saccharicrinis aurantiacus. Taxonomy (NCBI): domain Bacteria; kingdom Pseudomonadati; phylum Bacteroidota; class Bacteroidia; order Marinilabiliales; family Marinilabiliaceae; genus Saccharicrinis; species Saccharicrinis aurantiacus. Next base: position 14,884 of record NZ_CANLCN010000003.1, on the reverse strand, counting down.
CAGATATGCTAAGAAAAATGGAACATATTACCCATCATCCATTAATATGGCATGCACATGGAATCCTGAATTGGTGCAAGAAGTTGCAACATCAATGGGAAAAGAATTAAAGGCTGCCGGCGGACAATCGAACGCAGGACCTGCAATGAACATCATTCGTGATTTGCGAGGAGGACGGAGCATGGAATACTTTACCGAAGACCCTTATTTGAACGGCCAAATTGCTGCGGCTTATGTAAAAGGAATTCAGTCGCCAGGGAATTTTGCCATAATGAAGCACTTTATCTGTAACAATCAGGAACGCGAAAGAAATTATATCGATGTTAATGTTGGCGAAAGAGCTTTGAGAGAAATTTATCTCCCAGGATATAAACAGGCTGTTATTGATGGTGGAGTACTTGGTGTAATGACGGGTTATAATACAGTAAACAGCTCCCATAGTTCGGCCAACAAGCACCTAATTCAAGATATTCTGAAAGATGAATGGGGCTTTAAAGGTATTGTAATGACAGACTGGTCTGGCTCTGATGATGACGCAGTACAGATGCTGAATGCTGGCCTTGATTTAGAGATGCCAAGACCAAAAACATTGACTTCAGCCAATGTTCTAAAGGCACTAAAACAAGGGGAAATAAGCGAAGCAGAAATAGACGAGAAAGTCAGACGTATTCTTTATGTAAGCTATTTTACTGGAGTTATGGATGCTAAACCCGAAATTCGTCCTGAAGAAATGACAACACCCGAAACAATTGAACTATCCAGAAAAATGGCAGAAGAAGCGATCGTTCTTCTTAAGAATGAAGATGATATTCTTCCACTTGACAGAGATAAGGTGAAAAGCATTGCTGTAATTGGCCCTAATGGTGAATTTGGAGCTCATTTCCGTAACGGACAAAAAAGCTATCAGCTATTACAAGGAGGAGGTAGTGCCTCTATTTCTCCACAGCAAGGACGAATGATAACGCCGTTTGCCGGAATTAAAAATGCATCTAGAGGAATTGAGGTTACTTTTGAACCAGGCTGTTATGGCGACCACGGATGTACAACTATTCAACCTGAATTTTTCACAACTACAGATAATAAACCAGGACTAGAGGCTAAATACTATGCCAACAGTAATCTAAATGGTAAACCCAATGTAAAAATCGATAAGAACATTCGTTTTTTCTGGCAAAAAACACCTGAAATTATAGAACAAGGCAATGATAAACAAAATGGTTCTGAAGACGGATTCTCGGTAGAGTGGACAGGCAAATTAAAAGCTCCAATAAGCAGAAAATATACTTTTGAAGTGGAAGCACAGGGACTTACCAAGGTATTTATTGATGGAAAATTAGTGCTTGACAAATACAAGCCTGATGTTGGCTGGGATAGATATGCTATGGGCTCTGCTTATTTAGAACAGGGAAATCACGATATCAAAATAGAGTTCCGTAAATCAGCAGCGCGCAACCAACTGCACTTAATGTGGGATTATGGTAACGATGTCTATTTAGATAAAGCAATTGAGTTGGCTAAAAAATCAGATGTAGTAATTATGCCTGTTGGAACATCTGGCAGTCTGGAGCGCGAGGCAGTAGACCGCGATGAAAAACTAAACAGATCAGAGAGCTTAGCCTTATCAGCTGCACAAGAAAGGTTAATAAAAGAAGTCTCCAGAGTGAATAAGAATGTGGTTGTGGTTACTTTTACCGCCGGTGTAGTTTGCGAGCAATGGAAAAACAATGTATCAGCAATCTTATACGCAGGTTTCCCAGGACAAGAAGGTGGAAACGCATTGGCAAGCATACTCTTTGGAGACGTTAATCCTTCGGCTAAACTTACAGTTTCTATACCTAAATCAGTTTCGCAATTCCCTGATAAATGGTATTCTAACAAGGAAACTATTTCTTACGATGAAGGCATTTATGTGGGCTACAGATTTTTTGATGAGTATAAAAAAGAACCCGCATTTCCTTTTGGTCATGGCTTAAGCTATTCACAATTCAATTACGGTAAACCTAATTTATCAGCAAAAGCTAAAATAGGCGAAGTTGTTAAGCTTAAAGTACCCTTGAGTAATATTGGAACTATAGCTGGTAAAGAAGTAGTTCAAGTTTATGTACAAGATAAAAAATCGAGCGAACCTCGTCCACTAAAGGAATTAAAAGCATTTAAAAAAGTACAATTAGCACCCAATGAAACAAAAGTGATTGACATAGAATTAGCTCCTGAGTCTTTCTCTTTCTTCAGCGAAAACGAAAACAAATGGATTACCGAAGCAGGAGAATTTGAAATTTGGATAGGTAGTTCTTCTGCCGATATCCGACAAAAAGTAAAGTTGGAATTAGTGAAGTAAAGTATTCATCCTATCTCTTTTAAAAAATAAAAAAGGAATAAAAACAAAACCCTTCAAAACAAGAAGTTTTGAAGGGTTTTTGTGGAGATGCAGGGTTTCGAACCCTGGTCCAATATCTCATTTATTTTCAGTCTTTTAATTCACTTTTTTAGGCTATCTGTACAAACAATTGTAAAACAACTCTATCAATTATAACATTGTATATAGTACTTATTATATCAATAAATAGTACTTCTGTACTACATTCTATAATTAAGTTAAAGATCAACACTTTACAACAGTTCAAATTTAGTACATATATAAGTTCAGTTCAATATTGTTTTTTCCCTTATGCCTTTTATAAGCTTTAGGCATAAGGGAAAAAAGTTATTTTAGGTTAATGAAAGATTTAAGTTCTATTTCATCAACAGTAATTTTATTATCATTAGCACCTCTTACAGTGAGCCATTTTGGATTAATAAATTCTTCTTGATTGTTGAATTTAACAAATGATACATTTAATGAGTTTTCTGAGAAATAAGTAATTTCAACCCATACTATTTTATCCAACATACTCTGATCGTCACCTAGCATGTTTGTGTAAACTTTCTTAGTTACGTCTTCTATTTTAGTTTGAAGAGGAACATTATGATTTGGATAGTTAGATATGAAAACCAAAGGGCTATTTACACTATCATTAATAATATGAACCGGAAAGTTAATTACGCTTCCAAATTCATTAAATAACTCCATGTATTCAGTTAGAGATGAATCTAATTTGTAAGCTTGATCATTTATACGGTTTAGAATTTTTAAAATTTGAATCTTCGCAGGTAGTATTTCTGTATTATAATCTTTTATGCTTTGAGATTTAAGAACAATCTCCCTAAAATCAATAAATTCCTGTAGCTTAATATCTTTAAATTTAGATCTGAACTGATTCTTAAAAAATACCTCATATGGTAATTTGTAAAAAGAACATAATCCTATAATTTGTTGTGTACTTATAGATTGATAATTAATAAGACGACTTAGTTCTTCCTCTGTTACATTTAAAAATAAACAAATATCTCTTATAGATAATTGGTAGGATTTAAAGTAATCCACTATCAATAGAACTTCTGAATAATCAATAAAACTAGAGAAACTATCTGCTTTAATACTAGAACTTGTAAAATCTGTTAGATCTATATTGAGGAAACTACACAGTTTAACCACAGAACCAAATTTCATTACCTCAGGATTATCTAAAGCATTATATAGTCCAGTTCTAGACATACCAGCGGTTTCTGCTAACTTCACCGCACTAACCCTTTGACTCTTAGCTTTTTGTTTGATTGTGGCTGCTAATTCTTTATAATTCACTGAAAAATAATTTAAGAAAATTCTTTTTTATGATAATAAAATTATCAATATTTGAATATTCAAAGTACAATGTCAAGCATGTGAACATATGTGAATTCAAATACATTCAAATATAACAATTATTGATATGGAAAAACAAAAAGTAGAAGTAGTAACCGTACCTAGGTATGATCTGGAAGAAATAATTTTAGATGTATTGCGAAAATTTTGGCGCATAAAAGAAAAAGAGGAATCTAAGGAGGAGAAATTATTAACAAGAACTCAAGCAAAGAGTAGATTGGGAATATGCAATAATACTCTTGTAAAACTTATTGAAAAAGGCCTTATTAAAACTACTATAGATAAAAAATGGGTATTAAACTCATCCATTGATCTATATTTTAATAAAGGAAATTAATATGGCTCTACTAACTAATGATCCAGTTAGTTTATTAGAGCCTAATAAAAAGATTAATGGGAATAATGCTACTTCTATTTGTAAGAATAGTTTCTTAACCCAATTAGACTTAATACCTAACTTTACTAATGAATTAATTATATCTACATCAAAAGAGCGGTGCACAGCATTACTTGCCAAAAAATATTCATCTATTTACCTTGATTTTGCTTGTATTAGTAATATAAGCGAAGTTATTAGTAGACTTAAAGCTAGATGTAAGCATCTTTTAGTTATTACAGATGAAAATAATTTAAAAAATATCAATAAACTATTAGAAGCGTACCCATTTATTAAACCTATAGACTTATCATCTTTTAACGGCAAAAGAGATGTGAAGGTTGAGAAATGGAGAGTTCAAAACTGGCAAACATTCGATGTTTTGATTGATAATATTATCGCTTCAGATAATTTAATAATTGAGACTGATAATATTGTAATATCCACAGAGAGTAAGTTAACCGTAAGTTTGACGAGTTTATACTCTGCTATTAGTAATGCAAAGATATATAGGTATAACTCTGATGGTAAATCGGTATTTATAAGGATTAAGAATGGGGTATTAATTCAAATTATAAAGTCCGAACAAATAAAGAATACCATATTCAGTGAAATGAAAAAACGGAACTTAGAATTAGAGTTAGAAAAGCTCTATAAGGGTTCTAACTTTTATTTCTGTGACACCACTTTATCAAACATTGAGCAAAAAAGAAGTTTGAACGAATTTAGGTCAGAAAAGAATGTTGAAAATCTATTTTTTAATGGCGTAATATGGCGGATCTCTCACAATGATATAAAAGCTATTTCTTATAAGCAATTCGATTCATATGTATGGGAAACAAGTACAATAGATTGGTTTCCTATACTCGAAGAAAAATATTTTGAGATAAATAATGATGGGTATTTAAATTCATATAAGAGAGGATATTGTCACTTCTTAGATTTTATATATAATACATCTAATGTATATTGGAGAAAGGATGGCAAGTCGCTTACTAAAGAAGAAAAACAAGAGATTAATACGCATTTTATTAATAAGGTTACTGCTTTAGGTTATTTGCTTCACACTCATAAAGAAGAAAGTGTTAGAACGGCTATTACTGCAACAGACCATATTGAGCGTAGTAAAAATGAAGCACAAGGAGGAACTGGTAAATCATTATTTGGAAATGCCTTAATGGAGATTCTTCCAACTTATTATAGATCTGCTAGACAAAAGAACCTATTGGATGATAAGCATCTTTTAAGTGGTATAGAAAATGACACGAAACTCATATTTTTTGATGATGCCAGTAAGAATTTTCCATTTGACAGATTATACTCCTGGGTAACTGGACAAATAGATATCAATAAAAAGTTCCAAGATGTGAGAATTGTAGATAAGAACCGATCTATAAAATTCTATTTGACGACAAACTATTTGATATTGAGTAATGGAAATTCAGATGATAGACGTATTCGTTACATAACATTCTCAGATTACTACGGAAAACACAGAAGCCCTATTGATGATTTTGGGGAAGAACTTTTTTCATATAATTGGAGTTGGGAACAACGAAACCGATTTTACAATGTCGCGGCACAATGTATAAAAGCCTATCTGAAATTCGGATTAATAGAGGCTCCAAAACATAATATTAGGCGTAATCAATTAAGAACATCTATACATGAATCCTTTCTTGAATGGGCTGAAGAAAATTACCTAGATTTTATCAATAAAGAAGTAAGAAGGCAAGATTTGTACAATCTTTTTATGCAGTCTTTATCTGAATTTGAAAGGCGAAAATTTAAACCTACATCGTTTAAAAAATACCTAAAGGATTTCTGTGAACTCAAGAGTTTAGAGTTTAACCTAAGTAAAAATGGTAAGGATATAAAAAGGAATAGTATAGAGTACTTTGAAATCTATACTAAAGGTAAGAGTAAATAGCTAGCCGGAACAGAAGATTTTCTGTTTTTAATATGGCTTTATTTCATAAAGTTTTATAATTGAGACTATTACGAAAGACAATATATATTACTCAACTCAATAGTGACATTAAATGGATATATAGTTTACTCATTATTAACTAATTAAAAAATATTTAGGTGTATTTTATGGCACATACAGTAACAACAACTAATATTGGTAGCCAAGAACGAGCTGCCCTAAAAAGACTTGCGACTAAACACGGTTTAAAGCAAGTTGAGTTTATAAATCATGCAATCCAATATTTCAAGAAGACAGGAATAAATCCAGCAGACGAAATCTTTTCGCCTAGAGAGGAAATAGCAAAATTAACTAAACGTGTAGATCAAGTTATCCAGTTTATTAAAACCAACGAAAGTAAAAAGCTAAACCCCTTGTTAGATCATATGACTATCATATCAAGAAAGTTGGAGGGTCAGTTAAGCAACACGGTTACAAAAAAGGATTTTTCAGATTTGAGTTCATCCATAAGCAATATGATTGATGTCAATATTGAAAATCAGGAAATTATATTTCAAAAGATTAAGGGTAATATCAATTTAGAAGAATTAAATCAGAAATCTCTTAATGAACTAAAAATTGAAGTTGATCAGTTAATGAAAATGATGCAAATATTTTATCAGTCTTTCAGTAATAAGTCATTAATGGGTGTAGGTTTTAAAAAAGAAGATATTGCCAAATTTAATAATGTGAAAAATACATCTGATGCCATACATTAAGTTTGATACACCTTCTTCTTCAAATGCAGGTTCTGTAACAGGATTTTTAGAGTATATGAGTAAAGAGGACAAAGCTAAAGGTCTAGATAAAGAATTCTGGTATAACGAAAAAGATGAATATATACCAGATTACATGGTGCAAGAAAATATTGATTTTGAACAAAAAGGTGTTGCAAAAGGAGATTATAGATATTATACAGGTTCAATAAATTTTTCAGAGAAGGAATTAAGCTTTTGCAAGAACAATGAAAAATCCCTTAAAGAATATAGTAAACGAGTATTTGAAGAGTATGCTAAGAATTTTAATAAGGGTTTGTCAAGTTCTGACATAAGATGGTTTGCTAAGCTTGAATCTAATAGATATTATAAAGGAAGCGACAAAGAGGTTATAAATGGGAATGTTAAATCTGGCGATATAAAACCAGGACTTAATACCCACATTCACTTTATTGTTGGTCGTAAAACCTCAGATAACAAAAGAAAAGTATCTCCTATAACAAAACACATTGCAACTAAAGAAGGTGCTGTGAAAGGTGGTTTTTCTAGAGATAATTTTAAGAATAGGACAGAAAAGGCTTTTGATAATTATTTTTGCTACAACAGGCCTATTGAAGAAAGTTACCGATATTTAAATACCATATCCAAGACTGATAATAGACTTGAAAGAAATAAAGCCCTAATATCTGCAAGCGACAAAAAACAATCTTTGTTAAAGTACGATTTATTATCAATACCTGAAAAGGAACAGAAGCTAAACACGCTAATCAACTTTATGCAATATGGAGGAGCTAAGGAGAAGCGGTTTATTATTGATTCTAAACAGGTTTTACAATCCGCAGCATCTAATAATTATAATGGCGATGTATACAAAAGTCTATTAAACCTCAATTTAAAAATCAAAGAAGGATATAAGCCGCAAGATAAGGATTTAACAAATCAGATATTGAGTTATTCAAAATTCATTAATGTTCCCTATCATCAGCTTCCCCAAGATTATAAAGTAGACCGGTTATATAGGTCATCCCTTATCATAAATAAACGCTTGCCCGAGAATAACAAACTCGATATTTATTCAATAATGAATAAGGCACAAGCTAACAAATACGATGGCAATATGTACGCAGGTGTCAATAGTTTGAATAAAAGCATCACTGCCAATAATATTCCTGATGATAGTACACAGTATGTATTATCGTTCACAAAAACACAAGAGAGAGAATATAGTCATCAAAATAGGCCAGAGGTAAATATTGCAAGCAAAATAGATAATAATAAAGCACCTATAATAGATGCTTCTTCAGTTAGTGCATCAAATAATGGCACTAATTATATAGAAGAAAATAAATTAAAAAAACGTAAACGAAACCCTAGAAACAAATTTTAGTATGGCAATTATTTCATTTATTAACCAAAAAGGAGGTGTAGGTAAAACAACTACTGCCGTATGCCTCGCTGCAGCTTTGAGTAGCAAGAACTTTAAAGTACTTTTAATTGACTTAGATGGGCAGTGTAATGCTTCTGCATCATTAGGAATTAATAATGCAGAAGTAACAAGCTATTCAGTTTTTAAGGGAGAGGATATAGTTATTACACCTATTAACGAAAATCTATTTTTACTGCCTTCATCATTAAATGTAAACTCATTAGAGTTAGAACTTAATGAGGTTGGAAAAGAACAAATATTAGGTGAAATTTTAGAACCTATAAAAGAACAATTTGATTTTATATTACTTGATTGTAGTCCTAATTTAGGTCTTATCTCTATAAATGCCCTTGTAGCTTCAAATTATTATATAGTGCCTCTTCTACCCCACCATTTAAGCGTTCAAGGTGTTTCTAAATTGCTAGAGGTAGCAGAAAAAGTAAAGCGTAGAATCAATCCACAATTAGAATTAGGTGGTTTTGTTCTTTCTCAGTTTTCTACTAGAAAAGTACTTCACCAAAATACTGCTGAAGTTATTCAATCCCATTTCGGCAATAAGTTATTCGATACTGTAATTCGGGAGAATATAAGCCTTGCTGAAGCACCATCCTTTGGGAAATCAATATTTGAATATGCTCCAAAATCTAACGGAGCAATTGATTATATGAATCTTTCAAAAGAGTTAATTAACAAGTTAAATAAGTAACTATGACAAAGAAAAATTTTACATACGGGATGGATTCGTTAATACAAAACAGTAAACGAAACATCAAAACTGATGAAGTAAAAGATCATCAGGCTACAAAGCAATCAAAAGTAAAAGCTACTTATTACTATAACAATATGGACTTAGAATCTATTAAAGCCATATCCTTTTACGAAAGACGTTCTATAGGCGATGTTATTGAAGAAGCTCTCAAGAACTACCTAGAGCTATACCCAAATTTGGATGCTGCAAAACATATTTACACTTCTAAAGCATAACTGTATTACCATACCTACCACATCTAATGACATTACCATTGTATATGGTTAATATGGTAAAGTATATTATAGTGATTTCTAGTCCATCACACCTTCTATTTTGCTTTTTCCAAAACAATACCATACAGTAAAGTAATACCAGTGTTTATGGTATTACCACACCCAATGGCATCATCATACAGTATGGTATATCCATACATTATTTCTATGTTGAGCCTCATTAAATAGGTAAATCCAAACATTAAATAATCTCCTATACTTTAATAAACTATGAACAACATACGTAAAATCCAAGAGCTAAACTTTCAAGATCTATCATAAATGCACCTGCAATTTAATACCAAGATTGGGTTCTTCTGAAGTTAATGAACTCGAGAGGTCTATTACAGCAGTGATGCAGGGTCCGTTAAGTGCTCAAGTTTCACAGTTTTTCATATTTGAAGAAAAGTTATTAGGAGGTTCTGAATTTGATAACCTGAGACGTTTTGTGATTGATGCTTTTGAGGCACTAGCTTTAGTGTCTGAGAATAACTTTAATCTATTGATTGATAGTTTGGTCAATTTTATTGACGAAAATAAAAATAAATTTAAAGATGTAGAATTTCTCTATATGTCAATTGAGCATATCAGAAAAAAGTTCTATGAAACAGTTGTGGTAAGCTATGATATGGCTTCTGCAAAAAAGAAAATTGATAAGTTTATTTTTGATTAATAAGATTACGTCAAAAAATCGAAATGTTCCTTATTTCTATTTCATTAGTTTAAAGGGAATTATAATAATAAACAAATAAAATATACCGAAGCAAGATTAGAACAAGCTCTTATTCCGTTCTTAAAAAAACAAAATTACACAATACCTTTCTGGCAGGACTATTGAGCGCGCAAGCGTCAAGGTGCGTGATAAAAGCTGATTTAAAAAGCTTTTTAGCAAAGCATTATGCTTCTGATTATATCACCTCTCCCGAAATTGAGCTCATTGTTGGTTACCTATACAAGAGCAACAAAAAGATAATGAAATGGATGGTGGCAAATGATTTCATCTTTAAAAGAGAAAAGCACGACTAGAAAGCTCTGCTCATTCACCTTATCTATTTTTATACCCCCAGTTATAACGCGTTTATAGTAGTTGATCAACTAAAAATTGAAACCAAAGAAAGCCGTATATCCGATTTAGTCATCTACACTAACGGATTTCCCTTGTTGTTATTCGAACTAAAAACTGCCACTGAATTACGTATTATTGATATCCGCAATCGTAAAACAATGCTGAGAACAATTGTGCAAGCGTAGGTTAACAAATTATACAGTAAATTAAATAACGAATAATAGAGAATAGCCTTGTATCGTTCTATCGAGACGAAAGAACTGTGCTTTACATGTAATTATCCTTAAAGGCCATTGCCTTTAGTTCCTGTTCATTTCTTGAGATATTATATTTGGTTGCAATAGCTCTCCATTGAGAAATAGCAGATTTTACTTCTTGTAATATCTCATTAGCTCGTTCATCCGTTAATCGGAAGAATTGTGAAACCTCAAGGGCTAAATCAAAATCTAAAGAATTGTCATCATCAGAAATGTTTAATTTCAATCCAGTACCAGTCTCAACAGGGTTAATATCGTAAGCAGGTGAGAGTATCCAGCCCTTTTCAGTTAATAAGAAACCATGATTTCTCAGATGATCATCTGTATTTGAGACACAAATACTAAACACTATTCTTCTCCAAAGTTGCTCTAAATCATTCGCTATATTCGCACCTTGATTTTGTATAAACTCAACAAGTTCTAGGTAGCTTGCTCCATCATTATGATCTTGACCATCATTATAGCCTAGCATTGTCATAGCAGAAGCAAAATGAATACGACCTCCTTCAGCTGTTCTATCAAATCTCTTTGTTAGAAATGTATAATAGCTAGATGAGTATTTTCTCACCATACTTTCAGACATTACTATACCTGCAGTAATCGCTAATTCATAAGTAACCATTTCCCAAGCACCAATATCACCCTGATCATTTCTACTAGGAAATTTTGCTATCCATAAATGGCCATTATCATCAATAATACTAGCCTTTGGTCTAGCACCACCAAGAGAAGCACCTGGTGCAATTAACATTCCCAACCACTTTAAGTATTCCGGATCATCAATTACATCATCTTCTTCTATTTTTAAGCTTGCGTATTCTAACTCTTTAAGAGAAGCCCACGGGGGACTAGCCATAGACTTATTATCATTTAGAAAGGCGTCATTATTATCTATTTTAAACCTCAATCCACCCATTCTATGGCCATCGTATACGCCAAGTAGATAATCTGTTTCAAACAGTTTTGCGGGTTCTCTTTTTTCAATTCTAGCTATAGCAGCTTCTCTTCTTCTCATTAAAATTCGTCCCCACCTATCAGGAGAAGAGTCTAAGAATATTCCAAAGTTCAGCTCAACATCACTATGGAAATGGAGACCTGAATATAACTGTAATTGGGGATCTAAGAGTAGAGAATTATTGTTTCTCAACCAATCCTTATCATATTCGAACGAAAATATTTCTTTACCTTTTAATCTGCTAGAATATAATGTGCCTAATACCATTGGGCATTCCATAGTTCCCCAATCTGCATATACGGTAATAGATCGTTTTGTCTTTTTGCTCATCACTTCTTAACTCTTTTAGATGCCCTACCTTTTAAAGCTATATCAGCATCTTGTAACTTGCGTCCTAATACATCATCTTTTGCAAGGAGTAATAAATCCTTTTCAAGTCCTAGAACCTGCAATACTAATAAGTATGAGCCTAGACTCACTGTAGCGGCACCTTTTTCTATTGAGACTAAGGTAGGACGACTTATATTTGCACGTTCCGATACTTGTTCAGCACTAAGATTTCTACGTAAACGAGCGAGTTTAATATTTTCTCCTAGTTCAGTAAGAATTCTTCTAGTTTTTGGGAGTATTACAATATTCTTCTTAGGCATAATGATAAATATATTTTACAAATATAGTAATTATTGTGAATTATATTTTACATTATAAGAGTATGTATTTATATAAATACATCGAGAAAGTTGGATATATATCAACTCTATATTTCTATAGATATAATAAACCTATAAGGTTATATATCTATAGAAATATAGGTTTATAAAATGATAAAGTTATTAAGCAATAAGTTGATAATTAAATAATTTCATCTCCTACAGAATCACCAAAATCGATTTCTCCATGCATATTCTGCTTATTTATACCCTTCAACAACTTGTTTAGTGTGGGTCTTCTTTCAATGGGCCTAAGAATGTATTCACCATTTTCTTTAGCAAGAATCTCCATCGCACCTCCTACACTTAAATCATATTTCTGAACCATTTCTTCAGGCAATGGCAAGATGTACTCACCTTTAGTGTTTCGTATCAGTTTTACTATATGTTTACTCATTTAATAATTTTTTATTGATTAAGAACTCCAATGAAGGAGGGTGATTAAATCCCTCATTCCCAATTTTCAAGAGCTTATTAAAAAAGTATTGGCTCATCAATGATTGAAAATTCCATCTGCGTTCATATCTTACAATAGGCCATCCTCGTGTAGGATAATAGTCAGCCATTCTTGAACATGCTCCAATAATTGAATTTTCGGCTAAATATCGATTCCCTTTTTGAGCATAAAGCTTACATGCATCTGTTACGGATTTATTTATAAGGTGAAAAGTTTGAGATACTGAATGTTCTTGAAGTAGATTATTAAAAATCTCGTTAAACTTATTGTCGTGGTGGTAACGAAAACTATTATGCTGCATTTCACCAATTAAATACTCTTTGGACTCAGCCATTGCGATTTCTTTCCATAAATTAAATTGCTCTTTTAAACTAGCTTCTAGTTTATTGTTGCAATTCAGTAATTCCTTTGTAACAGAAATATCAATGTTGTATTTATAATCAGTATAATCCAGACTTTCCGATATCCCTAAGTCGCTTAAGTTATTGTTTAGTATTGCACCAATAGGAAATATTTTAAACTCCTTTAATAATTTACCTTTTACTGTGGATAAATCATCTTCAATTATAGCTTGTACTATACTACCTAAAAATACTTTCTGAAAAAGAGTTAATTTCTCAAACTGAGATCTAGAGATATTAATTTCATGATCATAATAATCTGGATTCATTTTTCTTTCCCAGATTTCATGTTCTTTTTGTATAGCCAGTTTTCTTTGATGTAATATAGGATCAAAATCACATATCAATACCTCTTTACATCGAGGACAATATGGCTTCGATTTAGCTTGCCGAGATAGATTATCAATCCATGATACTACCTGACAGTCGGGACAAATAATATCATAACACTGAATTGGAGGTAGTTTTTTTACAAATGTATTTCCAGGAATCTTTTCAAGACTAAACTGCTCAATGATCTCATTTATCTTAAGTCCTTTTCCATGAAATAACTCAACAACTTCTTGAATACTATCCTTTGTAAGATTTTTCAAGTAATCATTGATCTGTGGTTCAACAAGAGGGTACTTATTCATAGGCTCGTTTATTTGGCTCACAAGCCACCAAAAACAAGGCGGGTGTGAACCTCCACTATATTAAACTAAACAGGTACGACCAAGCACCCAAGCATTTAATAATAGCAGAAGGAACACACCCATATAGAGTGCGTTCACTTCCTATCTTCTCGTGCTTATAAAATTGGTCGTTTTGTTTAGCGAGAAGCGTCAGTAACGCAAATAATTTCTAATATTTCAGCCTCAAAAGTAATAAATCATTAGCAAATAATGAGTAAGTTTAAGACTTAACAAAACTTTTTTCCCTTATGCTTATTCAGTATTGCTCCGATATACACCTTGAATTTGTACAAAATAGACTCTACTTAGAAAAGAATCCAATTGAACCAAAGGGTGACATTCTAATAATGGCAGGAGATATTACCTATTGGGGTAAAAAGCATTTTAAACACGCATTCTTCAACTATGTTTCTGAGCAATTTAAAGCAGTTTATTATATACCAGGCAATCATGAATTCTATTCAGGTAAAGACCTGAGAGTATTAGATAATCCAGTTTATGAAGCCATAAGAGAAAATGTATTTATTGTTAATAATAAAATGATTCACATTGATGATGTAGATTTAATTTGCACCACTTTATGGTCAGAAATTCCAGACTCAAAAACTTTGCTAATAGAAAATGGAGTTAGTGATTTTCATAAAATAAAGTATCGAGGCAAAAAGCTCGAATCAAAAATATTTAATCACTTACATAAAGAAAGCTTACAGTTTATTGAATCTGCAATTTCTTCATCAAATTTGAATAAAAAAGTAATTGTAAGCCATCATATACCAACATAATTATGCAATCCGGAACGATACAAAACATCTGAAATTAGTGGCGCTTTTGTATCTGAGCAACAATCATTAATAGAATCTTGGAATGCTGATTATTGGATTTATGGCCATCACCACTTCAATATGGAAGAGAAGCTAATTGGTAAAACAAAACTAGTTACTAACCAACTTGGATATGTTCATATTGAAGAAAACATTGATTATAGAAATTCTGCATATTTTGAAATCTAATTTAACTAAAACCTGTGAACTTGTGAACCTGTGAACTTGTGAACCTGTGAACTTGTGAACCTGTGAACTTGTGAACCTGTGAACTTGTGAACCTGTGAACTT